>JAGVUK010000041.1 GCA_019136335.1 Methanomicrobiales archaeon | reverse complement strand
GCCGAGGGTGGGTCTGGTTATCATTTCTACGGGAAGGGGGCCGACCGGATCGCCGTCCGGCGGTCTTCGTGAGCGCACGAGAGGGTGCATTTAGAGCCACTCCCGGGCACGGCTCATTCCCGGCTATCGCCATGCACTGCCCCCGCCCCCCGGGGGCGGGGGAGGAGGCCGGGCCGGGTGGGGTGGGGGTTGCGAGTATCGCTACCCGGTGAGACAGGGGAGGGGGACAAGCCCCCCTCCCCGTCAGCCCCACCCCCAGTTGCGATAGCCACCACGGTCCACTGTACGGGGACAAAACCGGGAAGGCCCGTGCCCGGGCCATTCTTCCACCTGCGGCCCCGGACACGGCTCCCCCCCGGGGGGAGGAGGCCGGAGGCGGGGTGGGGGCTTACAGGTATCGCCTTGCTTGCGGGGAGGGGAGTCCGCCCCCCCGGCGGTGATGGCCACCACGGTCCACGATATCGGGGCGAGTCAGGGAAAGGCTGATTTCATGTGTGCAGCCTGAGGCGTAGCCTCATGAGTGTCTCATACCAAATGGATTGAGTCGCCCGTGGGGCCAATCACTCCCGGGGCGCCGGCTCGATATGGTTCCGTGCAGCCGGCGTCGTCTCCCGGCCCTGGGGAGTCCGCTTGATGAACCCTATCTGGATCAGGTAGGGTTCGTAGACCTCTTCGACCGTTCGCACCTCTTCTCCGACCGAGATCGCGATCGTCTTGACGCCCACCGGCCCGCCGCCGAAATCATGCGCAATCACCGAGAGGATACGCCGGTCGAGTTCGTCCAGGCCCAGCTGGTCGATGCCGAGCATGGTCAGCGCGAGGTCGGCGGTCTCCCCGTCGATGCTGCCGTCGCCCCTGATCAGGGCAAAGTCACGCACCCGCCGGAGCAGGCGGTTTGCGATCCTGGGCGTTCCCCGGCTCCGCTTCGCGATCTCGAACGCGCCTCCCGGGGTGATCGGGGTATGCATGATCCCGGCGCTCCGCCGGACGATCTTTGCCAGGTCCTCGACCTCGTAGAGATTGAGCCGGAAGATGAAACCGAACCTGTCCCTGAGCGGAGACCCGAGCAGCCCGACCTTTGTCGTCGCGCCGACGAGGGTGAACTCCTCAAGCGGGAGCTGCACGGACCGTGCTCCCGGCCCCTCGCCGATCATCACGTCGATGCAGGAGTCCTCCATCGCCGGGTACAGGATCTCCTCAACCACCGGGTTTAAGCGATGGATCTCGTCGATAAAGAGGACGTCGCCCCTGGAGAGCGCCGTCAGCTGGGCGGCAAGGTCGGCCGGTCGATCAAGCACCGGGCCGGTGGTGGTCCTGATCGCCACCCCCATCTCCCGGGCGATGATCCGGGCAAGCGTTGTCTTTCCAAGGCCGGGCGGCCCGGAGAAGAGGATGTGGTCCAGGGACTCCCCGCGTTTCTTTGCGGCCGCGATAGCGATGGCAAGGGTCTCCTTCACCTGCGGCTGACCGATGAACTCGTCGAACCGCGCCGGCCTGATCGCGGCGTCGTCCGGCTCCTCCAGCAGGGCGGCGGGCGAGGTGATCCGTTCCTTCATGGTCGCTCCCGCAGGCGGGCAAGAGCGGCGCGGATCAGGTCCTGCACCGTCGGAGCGGGCAGGGTGGGCAGGACGGTGCCGACCGCCTCCTCTGCCTCGCGCTCGGAGAACCCGAGCGATATCAGGGCGCTCACCGCGTCGCCGGCCTCCGCCCGGCGCCTGCCGCCGGGCAACGTCGCCGCACACTTCTTCATCTTGTCTTTCAACTCCAGGATCAGGCGTTTGGCGCTCTTTGGCCCGATACCCGGGATCCGGGTGAGCACCTTTTCGTCGTCGTTTACGATCGCGATCGCGAAGTCTTCAAACGATATCCGCGAGAGGATGTTCATGGCGGTCTGGGGGCCGATCCCGGTGACACCGATCAGGATCGTGAAGAGTTCCCTCTCGCGCGGGTGGACGAACCCGTAGAGCTGGATGTCGTCGTCACGGACTACCATATGGGTGTGCACCATGACACGGCCCCCTATCTCAGAGAGGTCCTGCAGCGTGGGCCCTGTGACCTGCACCCGGTAGCCGATGCCGCCGATGTCGATCACCACCCACCGGTCGCCGGTGGATGCCAGTTCTCCGGAAAGATGATCTATCATATTACCGCACCATATTGATATGGCAGAGTGCAATGGCGAGGCCGTCCGCGGCATCGTCCGGCCGGGGAAGTTCCTGCAGGCGAAGAAGCCGCCGTACCATCTCCTGCACCTGGTGTTTGTCGGCACGCCCCGACCCGGTCACCGCCAGTTTGACCTGGTTTGGGGTGTACTCGGTGACCGGGATCTCTCTCTCTTCTGCAGCGAGAAGGATGACGCCGCGCGCTTCACTGACGTGCATGGCAGAGGTGATGTTTCTGGAGAAGAAGAGCTGCTCAAGGACGATGCAGTCGGGTGCGTACTCGTCAAAGAGCAGCGAAACCCTCTCGTAGATCTCCAGCAGCCGCCGGGAGGGACGGCTATCGCCTCCGGTCTCGATGCAGCCGAAGGTCAGGGGGACCGGGCGGGGGTCGCACCTCCTGAGAACGCCGTACCCGGTCCTCGCCACCCCGGGATCGATCCCGATCACGATCATTTCCCTCACGCATGAGTACTCCGTTCTCCTGCTAGATACCTATTTCGCGGGGTTCCGGTCACCAGCGGATCGACGGGTGCGTGGGGCCGGCCGGATCGTGCCTTCACCCCTGCAGACCGGCCGGCCGCACTTTCCTCCCGGCCGAACCTGTGAAGATCGGCATGCCGGCCCCCGGCCCCGCGCAGGGGAAGTGCGCCCGGGGCAGCCGCCGTCACGCTTCGCCTTCGATCACCAGCCTTCCATCCTCGATCCTCCCTACCCGGGAAGCCATGAACCGGACCACCGCCTCGTCGTGGGAGATGAAGAGGTATCCGATACCGCGTTCGGACTGGAGTTCTTTGAGGAGATGGAGGATCTGCGCCTGCACCGAGACGTCGAGCGCCGAGGTCGGCTCGTCGAGGACGATGTACTCCGGATCGAGGAGGAGGATCCTTCCAAGAGCAAGCCGCTGGCTCTGTCCGCCCGATATCTGGTGAGGGTATCGCCCGAGCAGTTCTCCGGAGAGGCCGACGCTCTCCAGTATCCCGGCGATCACCGCCTTCTGCGCCGGCCGGGGCGTCCCGATCAGGTCCAGCACTTCCATGTATGAGGTCCCAATGGTCTTCTTCGGGTTGAAGGCTGCAGAAGGGTCCTGAAACATCACCTGGACAGATCGGCGGAACGCCCGGTACTCGCTCCGGTTCATCAGGGCAGTATCCCGGCCGTGGAAGCAGACCCGGCCCGCCGTCGGGGGTTCAAGACCGGCGATCACGCGGCCGAGGGTGCTCTTCCCGGCGCCGGAATTTCCCATCAGCCCGAAGGTCTCGCCGGGCCGGATGGTAAGAGAGAGATCCCGGAAGACAGTCCGCCGGCTGCCGGGCAGGAAACCGTTCCGGTAGGCCCTGGCGAGACGATCCGCGCTCAACGACATTGCCAGCACCTCACCATGCGGCCGTCTGCCGCTGAAACGAGATCGGGGTGCTGTCCTCCGCAGACAGCCTTCCCGTCCCGGCACCGGGCCTGGAACCGGCACCCGGGGGGAGGGGAAACCGGAGAGGGGGAGCTCCCCGGGATCGGGACGAACCCGTGCTCGGGCAGACTCTGCAGCAGCCCCCGCGAATAGGGGTGGGAGGGACGGTCGAAAAAGGCGTCGTTCTCCGCCAGCTCAACGATCTCGCCAGCGTACATCACGGCGATCCGGTCGGCGATCCGCCGGGCCACGGCGAGATCGTGGGTGATGAGGAGCAGGGCCGTGCGGCCGCCGCCGGTGAGCCGCACCAGTTCATCCTCCACCTCGCGGACCCGGCCGGGGTCCAGCCCCTTCGTCGGTTCGTCGGCGATGACGAGGGAGGGGTCCAGGATGGTGGAAGCGGCGATGAGGAACCGCTGGTTCATCCCGCCCGATGACTGGCAGGGGTACAGCGGCAGGTAGTTCCCGGGAGGCGACAGCCCCATCCGTTCGAGGAGCGCAGCCGCCCTGCGGTGCGCCTCCTCCCGGCTCCCTGCCCCGTGGATCAGGACCGGTTCAGCGATCTGCCGGCCGATGCGGTGGACCGGGTTCAGGGCCCGGGAAGGGTCCTGGAAGACGATCGCACAATCCTTTCCGCGCATCGCCGAGCGCTCCCGTTCGGAGAGCGCAAGCAGATCCCGTCCCTTGAAGACAATCCGGCCGGAGACCTGTGCTTCCCCTGGGAGAAGGCCCATGACCGCGTGGGCGATCACCGATTTCCCGCACCCGGTCTCCCCCACCAGCGCAAGGATCTCGCCCCCGCCAAGGGAGAACGAGACCCGGTCGACGGCGTGGACGGCCTGTTTGCCGCAGAACGTCACCGAGAGCGCATCGATCTCCAGTACCGGGTTCATTCTACCCTCACCGTCGTACCTTCACCTTCTTCAAAGGCAAACCCGATGGCAGCAACCGAGAGCACGCAGAGCGTGATGCAGATCCCCGGCGGGAGGTACCACCACCACATCTCCCGGATGAACCCCCCTTTCGTGAACGCAGACGAAACCATCGCCCCCCAACTCTCCATGGAGGGGTCCCCGAGGCCGAGGAACGAGAGCGACGCTTCCGATATCATTGCTGCAGCCGTGGCAAGCATGAACTTCGGGAGCACCACGTGGATGATGTTCGGGACGATATCGGAAGCCATGATGCGCAGGGGTGGAAAGCCCATACAGCGGGCACTCATGACGAACCCGGTCTCCCGCACCTGCAACGTCTTTGAACGGACCACCCGGGCGATCGACTCCCAGGAGAGAGCACCGAGGACAAGGATCAGTATTCCGACCCCCGGCCTGAGGAAGGCGGCAAGGATGATGATGAGGGGGATCTTGGGGATGATCAGCACGACGTCGGTGAAGGCCATCAGCACTTCGTCCAGGGCCCCGCGGAAATAGCCGGCCGTGAGCCCGACGGCAAGCCCGATCCCGGTGGCCAGCAGGGCCGAGGCAAACCCGACCAGAAGGGAGATCCGGGCGCCGTATATGAGCTCTGAGAGGATGTCGTTGCCCATATTGGTGGTCCCGAGGATGTGCTCCGGACCCGGGGCCTGGTATGGCATACTCCGCTCCGAAGGGCCGTACGGCGCAATCAGCGAAGGGAAGGCTGCCATACAGAGGAAGACGGCAAGAAGCGCCATGGCTCCCCGGTTCGTGGACTTCAACGCGTCCATCGCCCTCATACCCCACCCTCCCTGACCCTCGGATCGAGCGCCCCGTAGAGGAGGTCGGCGATGATATTTGCGGTCACGACAAGGAGCGCGATCACCAGAAACGCCCCCTGTAACAGGGGATAATCCCGTGCAAGGATCGCATCGTAGATGAGGGTGCCCATCCCGTTGAGGGAGAAGACGATCTCGATGAAGAGCGCCCCGGAGAAGATGAACCCGAAATCGAGCGCCACCAGGGTGATGACTGGAAGAGAGGCGTTCCTGAGGAGGTGCCGGAAGAGAATCTGCCGCCCGAACAACCCCTTGGCCCGGGCATACAGGGCATAATGGCTGTTCTTCTCCTGGACCACGCTCCCCCGCATGACCAGGAGGTTGCGGGAGGCGGCAAAGAGCGTCAGTACCGCCACCGGGAGGAGGAGGTGGTGGACAACGCTCCCGGCGGTCAGGACATCGTAGTAGCCTTTGGCCGGGAAGAGGCCGAGCCTGAAGGCAAAGAAGGCGAGAAAGAGCATGGCCAGGAAGTAAGGCGGGGTGCAGGAGACGGCCATCGCGGCGCAGGTGACCGCGCGGGAACGGCGGGTCTCCGGCTTCCACCCGGAGAGCGCTCCTGCTATGATGCCGATCAGTGCCCCGAGGACGATGGCGGTCCCGGCAAAGAGCAGCGTCCAGGACATCCGCGACCAGAGGATCCCGGCCACCGGCCCGTGGAGGTGGAACGAATAACCGAGGTCGCCGCACAGCAGGTCCCCCAGACAGGAGACGAACTGCACGGTGACCGGGCGGTCGAGCCCGATCTTCGCCCGTATCTCTGCCAGTTGCGCCGGGGTGACCATGGCGTCTTCGCCGATGAGGTTCATCACCGGATCGCCGGGCATCAGGCGCGGGAGGGCGAAGTTGATGGCGATGATGGCGCACACTGAGAGGACGTAGCGCAGAACCTTTCTTCCGGCCCGGTGGATCTCCTCACCCCCCGGCGGCCCGGGTATCCAGGACCGACACGAGAGCGTCCCGGGCGGTGCACCGAACCAGATCCTTGCCCGGCTGAGTAACCAGGCGTCCGGATTGGATGAGGTGCCGGCGCAGTTCCTCTTCGGTTCGCCGGCCGGAGATGTATTTTCCCTTCAGTCTCTCAAACGGCATCAGGTAATCCCGCCTGAAGAATTCGACCTCCGCGGCATATCCCATCTCCACAAGGGCCCGGATAAGGTAACTGTGGTCGGCCGTTCGCCGCGGCCCGAAGGCGTATTCGTCCAGCGGGTCGCGAGGGCCGGCGCCGTAGATCAGGAAGATGCCGATACGGGCCGCCCGGAGCATATTCCGGAGAAAGCCGAAGATGTCAGGATCGATCATGCTATAGGCGGCAACCGCGTAATCGACAGCGCCGGACCACCTGGGACCGATATCGCGGCACTCCCCCGTATGGCACTCGATATTCTCAAACGCAGCCGCGTCGGCCTTCCTCTCCAGGATCGACAGATGGTAGGGCGAGGGGTCGAGGGCGACGATCCGTTTCGCGGTTCTGGCGAGGGGCAGGTTAAACGCACCGGTCCCCGCCCCGATATCGAGCACCACCGACCCTGCTGGGATGAGGCCGCAGACCCGATCGGCGACCGGTCCGGGATAGCCCGAGAGCGCCATCAGGTCGTCGT
>JAGVUK010000047.1 GCA_019136335.1 Methanomicrobiales archaeon | reverse complement strand
ACGAGGATGATGGCATCGGAGGCCATGACGTTCGGGCCCGCGTGCACCCTCTCCTCGCCGAGGTACTCGAGTTTCTCGATCCTGATGACTTCCCTGACCTCGTCGAGCAGGTCGTCGCTGTTGATGGTGCCTTCGTCGAAGTCCTCGAGAAGGAGTTCTTTTGCGCGCTCGACGATCCTGCGCCGCTTGGTCACCCGGATATCCTCGATGCGGTCGACCTTCACGCGGGCTGTGCATGGCCCGACCCGGTCGATCGTCTCAAGCGACGAGGCAAGGAGCGCCGTCTCTGCCCGGTCGAGCGACGACGAGATGAGGATCTCGCCTTTCGTCTCGCCTCTCTTCGTGGTTATCTGGACATCGATCCTGCCGACGCGGCCGGTCCTCTGCAAATCGCGTAAATCAAGGTCTTCGCCGAGCAGACCCTCGGTCTGGCCGAATATAGCGCCCACCACGTCGGGCTTATCGACCACCCCCTCGGTCTGCAGAGTAAGATGGATGAGGTACTTTGTAGTTTCTGGTGAATACATGGAGTCCTGCCTCCTTCTGTGTAAGTCTGATCGCCGTATGCCATGCGGGTCGTCATGTGCGCGGGCATAGGGGTCAATTATATATCGAAGGTGCAATTACTTAAATCAGATGGGGGCTTGAACGTAAGGTTTTTTTAAAATGGGAAACCCAAAATAGGGCTCTATATGGGCCTCATTTTAATTTACCGCTGATTATATATAGACTATTATAATAGTCGCTCTACCCCGGCGATACACCCGTCGCACCCGGTCATGCACCGGCGGCGTTGAGGCACGCGACAACACCGGATCTCGATTGCCCAGAGACCGCCACGGTCTTTGAGGAGGACGTGTGCCCGGCGACGATGGCAACGTCGGCGCGGGGTACGCCGAGCGTCCCGGCGACGAGGTCGATGATGGCACGGTTCGCCTTTCCGCCGACGGCAGGAGCCGTGACCTGGCAGCGGATACTCTTGCGCCACGCATTGTAGCCCGCCGGAAACAGGGACCGCTTTGCGCCTGCCGTGACATCGAGCGTTATGACCACGCCACGTGCGGTTTCGACGACGGCATCGGCGTATGAATCCATAAAAGAGCCTCGTGATATCAGTGATAGTGTCGCCCGGCACTAACGATCACTGATCACAGGCGGCTTGTGCCGGTCCTCACCTGATCGTACCCTATATGCCGGGCGTGCCTGTCGCGCACCTGGGTTGTCCCGCGGATCATATCGGGCTTTTGCCGGTGATCACCCGGGGACCTATAAGATGCGCTTTATCGGCTCTATATTATTTTACCTGTGAAGATAAATATCCTCGCCCGGGGTACCATGCCGGGTGCGCCTCCCGGAGCTCCCCGCAGGCGTAGACACGCCTGCCCCGGACGACAACCTCTTCCGGGAAGACGGCTTCGAGTCCCTCGAACGGCGACCAGCCGCACTTTGCGTGGAGCCGTCCGGCGTCGATGCGGGTGACCGCATCCGGGTAGAGGGCATAGTCCGCCCGGTCGCCGGGGAGGAACCCGGCGCGGGGTATGCCGAGGATGGCGGCGGGCCGCCACGACGTCTTCTCGATCACCGAGGCGAGGGTTATCTTGCCCCTCCGCACCGCCGCCACGAGAAGCGGCACCATCGTCTCGACGCCGGGGATACCGGAAGGGGCGTCCTCGAACGGCAACCCCTTCTCGCGGAGCGTGTGCGGGGCGTGGTCCGAGGCGACGACGTCGATCCTGTCCCACCGGGACCAGAGGGCGCGCCGGGTCTCTTCATCCCTGAGCGGGGGGTTCACCCGGGCCCGGGTGTCACCCTCCTGAAACATCCCGCGTGAGAGGAAGAGGTGGTGCGGCGTCACCTCCACCGTGCCCCGTGCGGCCTCGACCGAGGCGGCGGTGCTCGCGTGGCAGAAGTGGAGCCGCATGCCTCCGGGGGCGAGGGCACAGACCGTCCTGAAGGCGCGCGCCTCCCCGGCGCCGGAGCGCGCGCGGTCGTGATCCGCGAGCGTCGCCGGCGCCGGACCTGCGACCTCCTCGGCGTGGACCGTGGCGAGCCCTCCAAGGGCGTGAATACGGGTAAACAGTCCCCTGAGGGTCTCAGGGCCGAGCCCGTCGCCGTAACTCGACGGGGCGGCGAAGGTCTCGCCGAACGCCATCGCGCCGGCGTCGTGCATCCCCTGGAGGTCTGCGCCCGGAGTGACGCCCGCGTTGACGGCAAACCCGCAGACGGCCTGCTCCTTTGCCTCACGGACACGTGCGCGGAGGAGGTCGGGGGTGGTGATGGGGGGGACGGTGTTGGGCTGGTCGACCACCACCGTCACCCCGCCGGCGACCGCGCTCAGTGTGCCTGTCCGCCAGTCCTCTTTCCCTGCCTGCACCCCTCCCCGCATGTGGACGTGCATATCGACCGCTCCCGGGAGGCAGGTCAGCCTGCTGCAGTCGATCGTCTCCTCGGCACGCACCGCTCTCCCGACGTGCCGCACCAATCCGCCGGCGACGACGATGTCGGCGCAACGCCCCGTCGGGAGCGTTACGTTCCGGAGAACCAGGTCGGCGGTCATCGGCAGCGTGCCTCGAGGTCGCCCCGGGTCGCGTAGTGCACCTCGACCATGTAGGCGGGGTGGCAACGTGTCTTTGATTCGCGCAGCCCCGGCACGCCCATGTCGCACTCCCGGTTGATGTAGCGGTAGCGCTCTCGGAGTCCTGCCGCCGTCTCGGCCATGATCACCTTGTAGATGTCCCGGTAGGTCTCGGGGAGCGCCTTCTCGAAATGGACGACCGCCATATCCGCGTTGACCTCGCCGACAACCGATATTGCCCCGATGGTCCCGCCGATCCTGATGATCCATCCCTCAAGCCCGATCTTGAAGAAGTTGTTGACGGCAAAGAGGATGGCCTCTTTTTCGTAGGCAAGGATAGGCACGGAGTCGCAGTCCCGCCACTCGCACCAGACGACCAGGAACTCCCAGACCTCGTCGATGTTCTCTTTTGTGATGGCTTCGACCGAATACGCATGCTCCCTCCTGAAGTGGTTGATCTGGCGCCGGATGGTGGCGTAGCCCTTCCCGGCAAGGTCGGCGAGGTCTCCGGTCTGGTAGATGTAATCGAAGAAGTCGCGGTCCGGGTGCAGGGGCAGGTCCGGGTAGAGCTCCCGGATCCAGGCTTCATTCGCCGGGTCCAGGATCAGCAGGGGAGACCTGCCGCCTTCCCTCACCGCGAGATCGATGACGTCTCCGACCAGGGCCGGGTTTTTAGGGCCGATCGGGGGGCGAAACGACGTTACACCGTTGATGGTGCTTGCAAGGACGATTGCGCCGTCCGCTTCGGCAAAGCGGTAGTCTGCATAATGGTTCCAGCAGACCATGTTTGCGAACGTGTTATCGCTATGCACCTGTGGATACTGCCGGTAATGCCCTGAAAAGAGGTCACGGTCGTCCAGGCTCACGGGTTTGAAATCAGCAAATCGAAGCATACTCACCTCTCTTCCGGGTACCACCGCATGGGTGTGTGCCCTTCCAACCTCCGGAACCCGAGCGCGGTATAGAATGGTTCGGTTCCGGGTTCGGCGACAAGGGCGACCCACGTGACACCTGCAGATCTACAGTGACCCAGCAGCGCTGATAAGATCATCGTTCCGATGCCCCTTCCCCGGTACCCGGGGAGGACGATCAGGTCCTGGATGTAGGCGTCCGAGACCCCGTCCGAGATCACCCTGCCCATGCCGACCGCTCTCTCAGCCGCCGGGTCGACGGCGACGGCAAAGGCGAAACTCCCCGCGATGAGGGCGCGCAGTCCCGCAGGGTTCCATTCCTCGTTCCACCAGCCGCCCGCCCGGTAGAGGTCGGCGATCATGTCCACGTCCCAGACATCCACCAGGCGCACCTCAATCGCTGCCCGCTCCGTCATCGTATACCACATCTCTCCTTAAGGCCGCTCACGCCGCCAGCACGTACCTGGAAGGGATTTGCGGGGAAGCAGAAAAGAGGTACGGTCCTCCATCAGCAGACACGCGGGACCGGATCGCCGACGGGCGGTTCTATGAACCGTTCTCCGCCGATGGCGGTCCGCATGGTCACGTGGGACCCGCTAACGACCTCGCCGACGATCGCCGCGTCCCGCCCGTAGGGATGCGACCTGAGCGCCGCGAGGACGGCCTCTGCGTCGCCGGGCGCGACCCCCATGACGACCTTTCCCTCGTTTGCCACCTCAAGGGGGTCGATGCCGAGCATGCCGGCGGCG
>JAGVUK010000142.1 GCA_019136335.1 Methanomicrobiales archaeon | reverse complement strand
CGTCCGGAGCATCTCCTGCAGCCGCGCGTTCGCCCCGACCCCGCCGACGAGCAGCACCTCGTCCTTGCCGGCATGCGCGAGCGCCCGCTCGGTCACCTCGACGCACATGGCAAATGCGGTCTCCTGCAGGCCGGCGCAGACGTCCTCAAGCGGAGCCGTGCTCTCCTGAGCGGCGCTGACGAGCCCGGAAAAGGCGAGATCCATCCCCTTCACCGTATACGGGAGCTCGATGTAGTCACCCTCCCGGGCAAGCCTCTCGATGGCCGGGCCGCCCGGGTGCGGGAGGTCGTGGCTCCGGGCGAACTTGTCGAGCGCGTTCCCAAGCCCGATATCCAGCGTCTCTCCAAAGATCCGGTAGCGACCGTTTAAGAAGCCGAGCACCTGCGTGTTCGCGCCGCTCGCATACAGGACGACCGGGTCGGCAAATCCGGTCGCCCACCTCCCGATCTCGACGTGCGCGACACAGTGGTTGACGCCGACGAGCGGCACGCCGAGCGCGATCGAGAGGGCCCGTGCGGCGGTCGCCACCGTCCGGAGGGAGGGGCCGAGGCCGGGGCCCTGAGAGAAGGCGACCGCCCGGATCCGGTCCGGCTCCGTGAGCACCCGGGAGACGACCTCCTTCATCATCGAGGCATGGTGCTGCGCGGCCTCCCGCGGGTGGATCCCGCCCTTCGGCGGGACGTAGGGGGAGGAGTGGAGGGCGACCAGGTCCTCCCCGAAGAGGGCGGCGCTGAGGTTCCACGCTGTCCCTTCAAGCCCCAGCACCAGGCCGTCTCCGGTTCTCGTATCAGGCATAAAACAGGTATCGCTCCGTTGAAAAAGACCGGCCGCGGCCGGGATCTCCCGCCGTGACCGTATGGTATCAGAGGGTGAGGACCTACTTCCGGAACTCGGTGTAACCGCACTTACCGCAGGCCACCCGGTCCTTGTGCTCGGCCATCAGGACACCGGGGCCGCACCGGGGGCAGTGACGCTTCTGCAGAACAACCTTGTCCCCCTTGACTTCGTAGCACTCGTGCCTCTTGACCGCCATGCTCTTCACGCCTCACTCTCGGCCTTCTTCGGCTCGCCGCGCTTGAGCAGGTATTCCCGCTCGGTCGACTTCTTGCTCTCCTCGTCGTCGTAGATCCGGGCACGGCCGGAAAGTTCCATCGCCCCGAACCGGGTCCGCTCAAGGTCCAGCACGACGAGGCTCTCGTTTTTGTTCAGCATTGCGGCGAGCTTCTCCTGAATGCTCTTCCGCGAGGGGGTCGGGCCGTCGAAGGTGAGGGTAAACGCAAGCTCCCTCCGGCTCAACACCTCGTTCCTCACGTCACGGGTAATTTCGAAATCCATCGATATCCCTAAAATGTTGTTGGCGGATTTATTTAAACTCTGGTATGGGCCCCGGGTTGCCGCACTCTCACTCGCGCACAAAGCAGTTCAGCATGGCTGCGGCCTCCCGTTTCGCCGGTTCATCGACGATCCGGAGGACGACGCCTTCTCCTGGCTGGCCGTAGAGGATGGCGACGCCGGGCGGCGCCGCGAGGACGAGCGGGATGACCGCAAGGTCTTCCTCGCCGTCGACGAAGATCACCCCCGGCGGGTCCCGGACCACATCATCGATCGCGCCCACGAGTTCGTCGGTGATCGTCCCGGCAGGGTTCCTCGCCACGAGGCGCCTTCCTGCCAGGAGCAGGGGCAGACGGGTACAGGGCAGGCGCATCGTGTAGCCGTCGATGATGGCGATGTCCGGGACGACCCCTGCATCGAGGAGGTTGTGGGTCACCACATCGCCGACGGCGTAGACCGCCCGGCCCCGGAGCCGGGGGAGGAGTTCGCTGATATTCCCATAGAGGGTGCCGAACGGCTTTTTGAAGAGATCCCGGTGCGCTTCGGGGAGCCGGAGCATCAGCGGACCTTCAGTGCGTACCGGCCGGGCAGGGTGATGTTCATCTTCTTTGCTATATCCGAGTGCTCGGGATCAATGATTACGACGTAGCCCGTCCAGTCTTCGCTCAGGTTGGCCGTGCCGCAGATGACACAGGCCTCCCCTTCGACGACCCGGTGGCACTCGCGGCAGACCCTGACCACCTTCTTACGGACGACCATGTTATGCCGCTCCTTTCTGCTTCTCCTCTGCAAGGTCCTCTTCCAGCCAGACCGAGGTGCCGAGCCCCGGCTGCCGCATGGTGAGGCCGATCTTGCTCTCCCGGGGTTCACGCTCGTTCAACGAGAGCGCAACGACCCGAGCCCGGACGCCGTCGCCGACGGCAATGTACCGCTTCGAGTCCTGGCAGATCAGTCTGCCGTTCTTCTCGTCGTAATTGATGTATTCGTCCGATATCTGGCTCACGTGGAGCATGGCGTCGATCGGCCCGAGGCTGACGAACGCGCCGAAACTTGTCGTCTCGACCACCTCCCCCTCGATCACCTCCTGGAGCCCCAGGCGGAGCACCGCCGCCTCAAACCTGACGTCGTAGTAGACGGCACCATCCCCGGGGATCAGCTCCCCCTCGCCGACATCGAGGATCTTTGTGACCGCGATGAAGATACCGATCTCCTTTGCGATGCTGCCTTCTAGCTGTTCCTGCAGTACATTGAGGATGACCTTCTCCAGGTCCTCCCCGAGGCGGTGGGGCGGAACCCGCACCTTATCCTCCAGCGTCATCTTATAATACATGATTTATCCCCTCAGCAACTCCAACGTCTTCTGTCTTCGCATCGAAACGACGTCGACTCCCTCACGAAGGAGAGCGTTCCGGAGTTCCCGGTCGTTCGTCACCACGGTACACCCTTCCCGCCGGGCATACTCGATCACCCGGTTATCCACGCCTTCGGCGGTACTGCCGCTCGGCACGACCGTCGAACGCCGGACCAGCGCGAGACCCACGCGGGCGGCAGCCGCATCGCGGCCCCGGCCCCGGGCAAGCCCCGAGAGCTCACCGACCACCTCTTCAAGCGTGATCGGCTCGAAGTCCCCAAAGAGGGCCAGAAGCTCGCTATACAGGTCAACCCCGAACTGGGCCGGCATCAGGAGGGCGTTCGTATCGAGGAGCACCCTCACTCGACCAGAACGCCCATGCCGATCAGCCGCCATCGCCCGCCGACCTGCCTGCTGATGGCAATCCGTGCGCCGACCTCTGCACAGACCGCCCGCTTCAGCTGGACCTCCACCTGGTTCTTCTTCGTGTTCACGATCACCCCGACGGTGACGGCCGTGCCGACCGAGAGCATCAGCGGCTCTTTATGCTTCAGGGGCTCGATGATCTGCTCGCTGTCCGCACCGACCACCCGGTCCATGAGCGTGACGTCGAACTTCAGCCGTTCCCATACCGGCGGCAGTCTCCCCACGAGCCCGGCCACCTGCCCGGCGAGGGCGTCGCTCTTCGTCAGCGCCGGATCGAGTTTCGTCGCAACACCAAGGAGACCCCCGGGCCCGGCCTCGGTCACCCGGATCTTGCCGGCGTTGATGGAGGTGATCTTCGTCTCGACGGGCTCCCACTTCATCCGGTTCTCCACCTGGACCTGCCGCCCGGGCCGGATCTCGATGTCGTCACCCTCGTGCAGGACGCCGCGGATGAGCGAGCCCCCGATGACGCCGCCCTTCACATCCCGCCAGCTGCAGCCGGGTTTGTTGATATCAAACGATCGTGCGATGAACAGCACCGGGTCAATCTCCGGGTTGCGGGCAGGCTCCGGGACGACCGAATCAAGGGTCTGGATCAGGGCGCCGATATTGACGCCTTTCTGTGCGGAGACCGGGATGATGGGCGCGTTCTCGGCGATCGTGCCTTTGATGAACCGTTTGATCTGCTTGTAGTGCTCGAGCGCCTCGGCCTGGGTGACCACATCGATCTTGTTCTGGACGATGACGATCTTTTTGATGCCGATCAGCTCGAGCGCCATCAGGTGCTCCTTGGTCTGGGGCTGCGGGCAGACCTCGTTTGCAGCGATAACGAGCATCGCGCCGTCCATCAGCGCCGAACCGGAGAGCATCGTCGCCATCAGTGTCTCGTGGCCGGGAGCGTCGACGAACGAGACCGTCCGGAACGGGACCGCTTTTCCTCCGCAGTTCGGGCACTCGGGCTGGGAGGTATAGGCCTCCGCCCCTTCACACTTCTCGCACCGGTAAAAAGTTGTATCCGCGTAACCGAGCCGGATGGAGATGCCGCGCTTGATCTCCTCGCTGTGCCGGTCAGTCCAGGTACCGGTCAGCGCGCTGACCAGGGTGGTCTTGCCGTGATCGACATGACCCACG
>JAGVUK010000111.1 GCA_019136335.1 Methanomicrobiales archaeon | reverse complement strand
GGTGCAGGAGGTACCAGACAAAGCGAAGGACGAACCCTCCTCACGGAGGGCCGATGTCGATACGGAGTTGTGCTCGTCACAACGGGATGACAGGAGCTGGATCTGATCGAGACGCTGGGCCAACGCCAGTGCAGCGCGCCCGGTTCCGGGAACTCTCTTCCCGGAAGCGTCAGAGAGTCAGGATCTATTGGCGACGACTGGAGCGTACCCGGGTGGCACACCTGGGCCGGCAGCGGAGAGCGATCGGGATGTGGAGCAGGAGACAGACGTCTCCCCCGTCCTCACGCTCCGCTGCCTCCATCAACTGTTTCCCTTCACATCCGGGCGAAAACGCCCGGATGTTCGATGTCCTGCCCGGTATGGGTTCGCCAGAAGACCGATCGTGCCGGTGCGTCCGGCACGGGATTCGGCGCACGCATCGCCCTGCAGCAGGCCTGCAGGGCAGTGCATCACACTACAACGCACGAAGGGTTGATTGAAACATGCCGAAGTTTAACAGGCCACGCAGAGGATCCCTCGCGTACAGCCCGCGAAAACGGGCAAAGAGCCCGGTTCCCCGGTATGGCTCATGGCCGGAGTACAAGGGAGCCCCGGCCGTGCAGGGATTTGCAGGGTACAAGGTGGGGATGACCCACGTCATCATGGTGGACGACCACAAGAGCAGCCCCACCGAAGGCAGGGATGTGATGGTGCCGGTGACTGTGGTTGAGGTCCCGCCCATGCGGGTGGCAGGCGTGCGCGCATACTGCGAGGATACCTACGGGAAGCACGCGCTGACCGAGGCCTGGACGACCGACCTCGATGGGGAGTTGTCCCGGCGGATCAACGTCCCGAAGAACCACGACACCGCCGCGGCCCTTGAGGCCATCCGGAACGCAATCGGCGAGGGCAGGGTCACGGAACTCTACGCCCTCACCTACACCCGGCCCATGGAACTCACCGGCGTCCCGAAGAAGGTCCCCGACCTGATGGAGATGCGGATCGCCGGCGGAAGCCTTGACGACCAGATCGCCTACGCCGCCGGGATCCTCGGGAAAGAGGTTACGATCTCCGGGAACCTCAAGGTCGGCGAATACGTCGACGTGACTGCCGTCACCACCGGTAAGGGCACCGAAGGGCCCGTAAAGCGCTGGGGCGTCCAGGTCCGGAAGCGGAAACACTCCCGGGGCGGCAAAAAGCGCCACATCGGCAACCTCGGCCCGTGGCACCCGCACCACGTCCGGTGGCAGGTGCCCCAGATGGGCCAGATGGGCTACCAGCAGCGCACCGAGTTCAACAAGCGCATCTTAAAGATCGGTGCGAACGGCGACGAGATAACCCCGGCAGGCGGTTTCCTCCACTACGGCCTCGTGCGCGGTCCTTACGTGCTGATCAAGGGTTCCGTCCCCGGGCCGAACAAGCGTCTCGTCCGGATACGGCCCGCGATACGGCTCGGTGAACACACCATCCGCACGCCGACGATCAGCTTTGTCAGCGCGCAGAGCAAGCAGGGGTGAGCAGCGATGAAGGCACAGGTTCGAACACTGACAGGCGAGATCGCCCACGAGATCGATCTCCCGGAAATATTCAATGAAGAGTACAGGCCCGACCTGATTAAGCGGGCAGTCCTCGCGCTCCAGAGCACCCGGTTCCAGCCGCACGGGACAGACCCCTATGCCGGCATCCGCACCTCGGCAGAGTCCTGGGGTAGCGGGCGGGGTGTCGCTCAGGTCCCCCGCTTAAAGAACGGAAGCAGGGTGGCCCGGGTTCCGCAGGCAACCGGCGGGCGTGCAGCCCATCCCCCGAAGGTCGCAAAGATCCTCGTCAAGGAGATCAACAGAAAAGAGAAGCAGAAGGCTCTCCGGTCTGCAATCGCAGCCAGCACGTCCCAGGACCTCGTCCGCGGGCGCGGGCACCTCTTTGAGGGCGACCTCCCGCTGGTCTTTGAGGACCGGTTCGAGGAGGTCACCCGGACGGGCGACGTCATCGCGGCGCTCTCTGCACTCGGAGTCTACGCCGATGTCGAGCGGGCAAAGGGCAGCAGGAAGGTCCGCGCAGGGCGCGGCACCATGCGCGGCCGCCGCTACAAGCAGCGCAAGAGCATTCTCATCGTCACCGGGAACGAACCGCTCAGGGCGGCCCGGAACCTTGCCGGCGTCGATGTTGTGGCGGTCAACCAGCTCAACACCGAACTGCTCGCACCCGGCACGCAGGCAGGACGCCTGACGGTCTGGACGGAGTCTGCAATCAGGAGGCTGGAGGAGTTCTCATGACACTGAAACACCCGTTCGTTACTGAAAAGGCAACGATGATGCTCGAAGGCGAGAACAAACTCCAGTTTATCGTGCAGAGGAACGCCACGAAGTCGGAGATCAAGCGCGAGTTGGAGTCGGCCTTCGAGCAGGACGTGGCCGAGATCCGAACCATGATGACGATGAAAGGCGAAAAGAAGGCCATTGTAAAGTTTTCGGATGAAAAGGCGGCTGAAGAGATCCTCAGCCGGCTGGGAATAATGTAAGGTGAGTGACGATGGCACACCGAATTATAGCGCAGAACCGCGGTAAAGGCGGTCCGACCTACCGTGCACCGTCGCACCGGTATAAGGCCGAGCTCCGGCACGCCGGGAAGAACACCGCCCTGATCTCCGGGCGCGTCGTCGATATAGAGCACGACCCCGCCCGCCACGCGCCGATCGCTCTCACCAGGCTCGAAGACGGCCGGAAGGTCTACGTCCTTGCCACCGAAGGGCTCGGTGTCGGGGATACGGTCACCTGGGGGCCGGGAGGCGCCGTGAAGAACGGAAACACCCTGCCGCTCCAGGAGATTCCGGTCGGTGCATACATCTGCAACATCGAGGCCAGGCCCAACGACGGCGGCAGGTTCGTCCGCGCAAGCGGCGTCCAGGCCCTCGTCATCGGGAAGGCCGACGACGGCAGAGTCGGCGTCCGGATGCCAAGCGGCAAGAACAAGTGGTTCAGCGGTGTCTGCATGGCAACCGTCGGTATCGTTGCCGGCGGCGGACGGGGCGAGAAACCGTTCGCCAAGGCAGGAAAGAAGCACTTCCATGTCAAGTCCTCCGCCGAGAAGTGGCCCCGCGTCAAGGGTGTCTGCATGAACGTCATCGACCACCCGTTCGGTGGCGGCGGTCACCAGCACTGCGGGCGGCCAAAGACTGTATCCCACGGAACGTCCCCGGGGAGGAAGGTAGGGCATATTGCCGCCCGGAGAACCGGCAAGTGGAAGAAGTGAGGGGTGAATCATGGCAAAGAAGATACAAAAACGAATGCCGCGGCGGCGTGAGGAGTTCACCTATCGCGGCCACTCCGTTGAGGACCTGCAGCAGATGGCTCTCTCCGAGCTGCTGCCGATCATGCCGGCCCGGGCACGCAGGAAGTTTGACCGGGGTCTCTCCCGGGAGCACGAGAAACTCCTTGCCGATGTCCGGTCGGGGGATGAGACCATCCGCACCCACCTGCGTGACATGATCGTCATGCCCGAGATGATCGGGAAGACAATCCTGATCCACAACGGGAAGGAGTTCCAGAAGGTGGAGATCCAGCCTGAGGCGGTCTTCCACTACCTTGGAGAGTTTGCACTGACCCGTAAGAGGGTCTCCCACGGCAGCGCCGGTATCGGTGCAACCCGGTCGAGCAAGTACGTCCCGCTGAAGTGATGGCTATGGCAAGAACTGAATATTCAGCAAAGATTGAGGGGGAGAACGTCGCTCGCGCAAAGGCGAACGAACTTCCCGTCTCACCCAAGCACTCGATCGAGATTGCCAGGTTCATCCGGACGATGACCACCACCGAAGCAAAGGCGTACCTCGCAGATGTGGTGGAGCTGAAGAAGGCCATCCCCTTCAAGCGGTTCAACCGGAACGTCGCCCACAAACGGGGCCTCGACCGGTGGGCGGCGGGCCGGTACCCGGTCAAGGCCGCGGAAGCCTACATCAGGCTGCTTGAGTCCGTCGAGAAGAACGCCGAGTACATCGGCCTTGATACCGAAAACCTCCGGATCGACCACGTCGCCGCGAACACGGGCCGTGGTCTCCGGGCCTTCTTCCCGCGTGCGATGGGCCGCGCCACCCCGAAGCGCAGGGAGACCGTGAACATCGAGATCGTTGTGACCGAGGTGGCGTAATGGCAATCGAGAAGAAGTTTATCACTGACGGCGTGCGCAACGTTCGCGTCGAGAAGTTCCTCACGAAGGAACTCAAACGGGCCGGGTACGGCGGCATGGATATCACCCGGACGCCGCTCGGCACCCAGGTGACCATCTTTGCGGAGAAACCCGGCATCGTGATCGGGAA
>JAGVUK010000227.1 GCA_019136335.1 Methanomicrobiales archaeon | reverse complement strand
TGTCAGGGATGAACGACAGCCGGAATAGGGTGAGCTTTACCCGAGCCCGATAACGGAAATTTTCGGTCGGATCCACCGAGATCGATTATCAGTTCTCTGCTGGAGCACTACCGGGTTGCCTGCACAGTATACTTCTCTGCCCCCTTCATCCCCGCAGGCCAAAAACTCCAGAACCTCACGCCCCCACCCCGCAGAGGTCCCGCATCGCCCGGATCACGGAGAGGGTCTCGCCCTCGAGCGGCTCGGTATCGACGATGAACGAGACGAACCCCCGGCGGGCGAAGAGTTCCCGCACCTCGTCAGGCCCGGTCAGGGACGAGACGAGCAGCAGGGCCCGCCCGAACGGCGAAAGCACCCGGCCGAGATCGGCGATGAACCGCTCGATCACCGCCCTCCCCGTCGGCCCGCCGTCGAGGGCGTACTCCAGCCAGTCCTCGATCCGCTCCTCGGGCATGGTCGGGAGGTAGGGCGGGTTGAAGAGGATGAGGTCGAACGAGCCACAGAGCCCCGAGAAAAGGTCGCGGCAAGTCCGGCCGCGACATACCCGCTCCCGGTCCCGACCTCGAGCACCCGGTCTCTCTCCCGGACCTCCCGGAGCGCCGCCCGGAGGAGGAGAAACGAGTCCTCGGCGGGAGGATAGACCTGGTCAGGGGGCATCATCAGCACCCGCTCATCCGGTTTGCCACCAGCGCAAACTCTTGAAGTGTCAGGTCTTCGGGCCGCCGCTGCAGGAGATCGTCGGAGAGGCCCGCGATCGCCCGCTCGATGGCCTCCGGGGGAAACGCGTCCTTCCCGCTCCGGAGCCCCTTCCGGACGGTCTTTCTCCGGTGGGAGAAGAGCACCCGGACGACGTCGGCATAGACCGCCCGGTCCGCGATGGGGTACGGCGGCTCGTGCGGCGTGATCCGGACCACCCAGGAGCGGACCTGCGGTTTTGGCCGGAACGCGCTCGGGGGGAGTTCGAGCAGCGGCTTTACGGACGCATAGGTCTGCACCATCACCGAGAGCCGCCCGACGTCCGGCGTCCCCGGCCGTGCAACCATCCTTTGCGCGAACTCCTTCTGGTACATCAGGACCGCGACCTCAAACCCGATCTCAAGCAGCCGGAACGTGATCTTCGAAGAGACCGAGTAAGGGAGGTTTGCGACGACAATATCAAACGGGGGGAGGTCCACCTTCTTTGCATCGCCAGGAATGATCCGGAGGCGCCCCTCCTCGATCTCGTCGGCAAAAGCGATCCCGAGTTCTTCCACGAGAACCGGATCGACCTCGACCGCAACGACCTCCGCACCACGGTCGAGGAGAGCCCGGGTGAGCACCCCTCCGCCGGGCCCGATCTCGAGCACCCTCCGGCCGGAGACATCGACAAACCCGGCAATCTTCTCGACGGCCCTCTGATCGGTGAGGAAGTGCTGATCCCTTGGAGCACTCATTTCAGGGTGAAGATATGATACTTCTCGTTCGGGTCCTCGATCTCGCGCAGGATCCGGCTGATGATCATCCGGTCCGGGTGCGGGAGCGATTTGATCCGCCGCGAGATATCCTCAAAACTCTCAAACGGTTTCTTCTCCCGCTGCTCGATCACTTCCCACATCAGTTTCTTCCCGATGCCGGGGAGCAGGTGGAGCATGTGGAACTTCGGCGTGATCGGGACGGACTTGTTGAAGAAGTCGACGAACCGCTGCTCATTCTCGCGGACGATCTGTTCGACCACGAACGGCAGTTCCAGTTTCGCCGTCGCCGTCAGGTCTTCATACCCGATCCGCCGCTTGACACGCTCGATCTTCTCCCGCTCCGCATCGCCGATGTAGACGCGATCGTGGATCTGGATGTCCGCACCCGGTTTCGGGACGAGCTCGAGCAGTTTGAACTGGTCCACGCCGACGGCAAGGACAACCGGTTCGCGCTTGTAGACGGGACGCTGGTCGTTCATGTACCCCATCGGGAGGACATCAATGACTACAGCGTTCTCCTCTTTCCTCTCACCCTTCATCGACACCACCCCTTCAATCAGAAGTGCGTCATCACCAGGTCGAGGATCCCGTCAAGCTCTTCCGTTGTAAGATTGAACCGTTCTTTGGCGTAGATGGCCCGCAGTTCGTCCCGGGTCCGCGGCATCAGGTTCGCGATGCGGTAGGCGATCTCCTCTTTCATCTTCTCAAGCTGCATGAGCTCGTCGACGAGGTCGCGGGCCTTCTCGGCGGATGTCTTCGAGAGATGATTGGCATGCTCGATACTCTTACGCAGCTCGTAGGACATCTCTTCTCCGGACTCGAGCCGGGCTGCCTCCACGGCAAGGAGTGTGTCACGCAGTTCGGGAAGCAGCATCCGCTCTTCGCTGACGATTCGTTTTACCTTCATGCCAATCACTACTGTTGAGGATTATACCTTCTGCGCTTTTAGATGTTGCGGTCTCGCAATCACCTGTTTTATCGTCTCGCCGTCCCTGACCTCGAGCACCCATGCGCGCCCGCGCTGTCCGATGACCGTGCCGGTCTTTCCGTGGAATCTCCGGTGGGGCATGCCCTTCTGGACACTCGGCTCGACCACAACATGCACCTTCTGCCCGACCTCGAAATCCTGAATCACCGAGGTTACGGGGGGGATACCGCGTCTTCTGAGGTCCTTCTTGAACTTATACCGCGTCTTCTTGCGTGGTCCATTGTGATGTGCCATAGATTTACTCACCAAACTCGTTCACTGTTTCGACCAGCACCACATCGAGGCTGACAACACGTGCGGTCCGCCCCAGGATCCGGGCAAGGCTGGGCTGGGTTCTGTCGTTGTCGCCCGATACCAGCTCTTTGATGTAGAGGCCCGCTTCGCCGACGACTTCGACCCAGTATCTGTCGTCCTGTGCGCCTGTACACCGGATATCGAGGACACCGCGTTCCCGAACTTTATCTGCCCGTCGGTGTGCCACCCGCAGGGGGGTGCGCTGTCGTATCGTTACACCTTTGAGCTGATCGAGGGCCGCCCTGAACTCATCTGGGGCTACAGGGCCGTCGGTCTCGACCAGGATCCTGTATTTTTTATGCGCTTTGTCGGACTTAAGGCTTTGCACCGTCTTCCGATCCGCCCATCCGGTCAGGTGGACCGCCACCCTCCCCCCGGCCTTTTCGTTGATCTCCGCTTCAAGCGCCGCAAGGTCCACCGACCGCTTCCGCGGCGCCTCGACCTCCATGACGAAGGGGCGGCCCGATCCGAGCATCCGGGCGTCGATATCCTCCCGGCCGGCGCCGTGGAGGACGGCGTTCTCTGCGTCGAAGGCCTCGATCACCGGCCGGCCGATCAGCTCCTCGACGGAGTCCGCGTACTGTTTGCCGGTGAAGTCGCACTTCTCGCACCCGGCCCCCTTGCAGGCCCGGCAGTCCCAGTGGGTCTGCGGGATCCCCCGCTCGTACTTCAGGTACCGGCCGACAAAGAAGACGGGGTTGACCTGCACCTCGACGGTCTCTTCCGCGAGGTCGAGGATCGCGACGATGTCGGGCCGTTTGAGGTCGGCCGCCTTCCCGGTGAGGGCCGAGACGGCTTTGCCGACCTCACGGTTCATCTCCGCCTTCAGCGGTTCGGGGTCGCGGAGGGAGAGGTCGCTCCAGACCATCTCCTCGCTCTCCGCGAGAAGCGGCGGCACTTTCGTCCCGATAAGGAACGTCGCAAACTCGATGCCCTGCACCGCTTCCACGACCTTCGCGGCCCAGGCGCCGGCGCGGGAGAGTTCGCCGCCGCAGATCCAGCAGGATTCCGGATCCGGTTCACGATGCGGCTCGTTTGCCGCGATCTCGCGCGCGATCCGGAGCGCCCTCCCCCGCTCCTCGTTCGTCAGCCCAAACGACCTCTTGCCAAAGAATCGCCCGAGACAGTGGTTGCAGGTCTCGCCGTACCCAAGGATTGCTTCTACCTCTTGTATGATATCCATCCGGATTCCCTCCGGTCCATCTCGTTTAAGAGGACAGTGATGGTATGATCGGCATGCAGCGACCGCGGCCCCACCGAGTAGCGGGGGCAGCCCGCGATCAGTGCCTCCTCCTCCGGGGTGAAGTTCTGGTGGTCGGAGAGGAGATACGTCTCCGGGAGCGCCGGTGCCGCCCGGATATCCTCCCCCGCCTCGTCGAGGACGGCAAACGGCACCTCCCGAAGGAGTCTTGCGAGCCCGCCGCGGCGGACGGAGACGCCCGGCGTCGACTCGCGGAACGTGTCCCCGCAGGGGAGGGCGAGCGCCTTCTTGATCAGGGCGGCGCTGCTCCGCTCGTCCGGCGAGAGGTAGCGGATCTCATTCCCTGAAAAGAGGACGGTCTTCTCGGGCCCGGGCTCCCCGCAGAGGATGAGGTAACACTCGACGTCGCGCCGCAGATCGTGAGAGAGGAAGAGCGCGGAGTTGACGCACCGGCAGAGGACATCCATCCTCCCGGCGCTCCCGGCGAGATCGTTGAGGCTGAAGGTGCCGCTCGTTGCGGCAAGGTGGCCCACGACGGCAAACCGCTTCATCTCACGGGGTCCTGCCGAACTTCTTTATCATGCGCTGCATGTTGAACTTGCCGCCGCCCATGCCCCGCATACCCTTCAAGGCGCGCTGCATGATCTTGTAGTACTTGATGAGGTCGCGGACGTCTTCGGGCGCCACCCCGGCGCCGCGGGCGATCCGGTGGACCCGCGAACTCCCGATCACCGAGGGGTCGTCGAGCTCGGGGGCCGTCATCGAGTCCATGATCACCTTGTAGCGCTGCATCTTGGTGCTGGTGATGTCGTAGGCGTCGTCGGGGATCTGCATGCCGCCCAGGGGGAGCATGCTCATGATCTGTTTTAAGGGCCCCATCCGGTTCA
>JAGVUK010000048.1 GCA_019136335.1 Methanomicrobiales archaeon | reverse complement strand
GAACAACAACGTTATGAGGAAGGAGATCGTCGTCGGAACCAGCCCGGCTCCCGTCAGGGGAGACCTCAACGGAGATGGCAGCGTTGACTGGGCCGACGTAATGGTCGCCGCCGAAATGGCACATGGGAAGGCTAAACCCACTACGGCCGCTGATTTCGATGAAAACGGCGCCGTTGACTGGAAGGATGTCGCCCTGCTGGCCGACTTCTTCTTCGGCAGGACCGCCTCCCTGTAACGTCTGGAGCGGGGGACCGGGGACGATCCCCGCCTCCCGCCCTGTTTTTGCCGCGATCGTCACCCCGCGTTTTGCCGGTCCCCGGGAGATAGTGCGAACGATCCTGAATTATCAGGTCCTGCCTCGCGCTCGCCCTCACCCCAGATGCGACCTTCCGGAACGGGCCGGGAGGGTGTCAATCGTGCGAGAACCGACCGGTACCCTCTTCCTTTGAGTGCACCGGTTATCGGGAATCGATGCAACGTGGTCTCCTGTCCGGGCGAAGATCCCCGGGCTCGTGGCGGGGAGCACGGCCTCGAAGAACCCCCCTCGCGCGCCCCACAATCCGCAGGCGGCCGGAGCGGTGGATACATCTATATAGGTGCCGTCCGATAGTGGCGGCCGATGGCAGTAACCCTCCCTAAAAACTTCAACGAGGTCCGACAGCACTTCCAGGAGCCGCTCATCAGGAACTCGTTCTTCATCATGGCATCATCGTTCGTCGCGGCGGGATTTGGGTTCTTCTTCTGGATGATCGCGGCCCGGCTCTACTCGCAGGCCCAGGTGGGCGTTGCAACCGCCCTGATGTCGTCCATGGGGCTCCTTATCCTCATATCCCGGCTCGGCCTGGACCAGTCGGTGATCCGGTTCTTTCCCAGTCGCGACAAGAACAGGGTGCTCGGGACCGCCATCATCGTCCCGACCGCGGTGGCGCTCGGCGCGGGGCTGATCTTCATCGCCGCGATCGATGTCATATCTCCCGAGCTCGCGGTCGTCAGGACGGTCGCGCCACTCTATCTCATCTTTCTTGGGGCTTACTCCATCACCTGGGTGCTTGAGGGTGCGCTCAACGCTCTCCGGAAGTCCGAATACTATTTCACCCTGAACCTGCTCTACGGGTCGCGGATCCTCTTCCTCGTCCCCCTGGTCTTCCTCGGAGCGATGGGGATCTTTTCCGCCTTCGGTCTCTCGTTCGTCCTCGGGCTCGCCCTCGCCCTTGTCCTCCTCGCCCGGTGCTCCGTACGGCCGGCACCGGGTATCGACCGGGCCTTCCTGCGGGAGGCATGGCAGTTCTCTGCCGGCGCATACGTCGCCGGGATACTGATGTCCGCCCCGAACATGGTCATCCCGATCATGGTGCTCCACGTGCTCGGGGCCGAGAGCACCGCCAACTACTACATCACCTACGCCATCGTCTCGATCCTCTTCATGATCCCATATGCGTTCACGACATCGCTCTTCGTCGAGGGGAGTCACGGCGGGGAGATGAAGAAGAGCGTGCTCCGGACGCTCGCGGGCATGTTCGCCCTGCTCATACCTGCGATCATCGGGCTCTCCCTCTTTGGGGAGCAGATCCTCGACCTGATCGGCAAAGACTACGTCGAAGGGGCGGCCCTGCTCCAGGTGCTCGCGCTGTCCGCCCTGTTCGTCTCCGTCTGCCAGACCTTCATATCCATCGCCAAGGTCCGAAGCGATATCCGGAGCCTCATCATCCTCAGCGGGTTCGTCAGTGTCGCCCTGCTCGGGCTCGGCTACACCCTGATGCACCGGTTCGGCCTCATCGGCATGGGGTACGCGTGGTTCGGCACGTATGCGGCAGGCACGCTCCTTGTCGGCCTGATCCTGAAGAGGAAGGGGTGGATGTAACTCCCTTTGGGGTGCAGGCCGGGAGGTCTCTTCCCCGTTGCCGGCCTGACTCCCGGTCATACGAGCGCCAGACCGGCGCCGTCGGGGTCCGCGAGATCCCTGCTCCGGTCACCCCTCTCACCGGTAGTAGACGACGGAACCGGCGTTATCATAGATCCGGTTCTGGTTCCGGGTGAACCTCCCGGCATCGGTGTAGTCCGCCGCAGTGACTGCGTGCTCCTGCACCTCGATCCGGACGCTGTCCCGCACGAGGTTATACGTGCCGAAGTAGAGGTAGGAGCCCGGCTCCACAAGCGACGCATTTGCCGGGAGGTATCGCTGGTGATCCGGATTAAACCCGAGAAGGAGCCACCAGCGCGTACCATCGACGTAGATGGGACGCTCGTTCCCTTCCGACAGGAGCCATCGCGCCCCCTGCACCTCTTTGCCGTTGAAGACCGGTTTGTCCCCGGAGGTCTCGAGCGCCATCGATGTAGGGCTGTCGTCCGTGACCTGGTAGATGAGGCCGGTGTTGAAGAGGAGGAACACGACGAAGAATGCCGAGAGCGCCTGGAAGGCCGTTCCCATGAGCGGCAGTGCCGTGGCCGCACGGATCCTCCCGGCGACTGTCTCGTAGAGCGCTATGCCGCCGATGATCGCGAACGGGGCAAGGAGGATCAGGGTGATGTGGTAGAGCCGGCTGGTGTTGAGCGAGCTTGCAAAGAAGGGGACGGCGATGCCGGCTATGTTGATGAGGAAGAAGACGAGCGAGACGGCGAGATACTCGGGCTCGATCCGCCACCGGTCGCGCCTGGTGAGGGTTGCAAACAGTCCCACGGCGATGAGCCCCTGGGTTGCGATATGGACGATCTTTGCCAGGCTGTGCAGGGGTGTGACGGACTGGCTGGTGAGGATGTGCATCCCCTGGACAGTCGCCGGGTTGAAGGACTCCGCAAAGAGGGTGCTTATTATCTTGTCCCCGATGCCGGCGATGGTGGCAAACGCCGTGCCTTCGGCTACCGTCGAGTACCAGAGGTAGGTGAGGACAGCAAAGACAAGGATGTAGGGGAGGACGAGCGTCCGGAGCCCTGATCGGGAGGCGGTCTCCTGCGGGGCAAGCGGGTCGCGCACCAGGGCGCCTGCCATCCCGCGGAGCCTCTCCAGGATGCCGGACGGTAGGTAGTCGGGGAGGATCAGCAACAGCCACGCCGGTATGAGCGAGAAGAGGTAGATGTACGAGAGGCCGTAGTGCGAGACGATCATGGCAAAGCCGAAGGTGACCATGAGGAACGTGCGCCGGCCCCGGTCCATGGACTTGTCGACCATCGCAAGCACGGTCAGCGCGAGGAAGAGTTCCGCGATCTGCTGGCGGGCGAGGGAGATCATCTCGGTGTAGAACGTGAAGAACGAGACGAAGAAGAAGACCGAGAAGAACCCGATCTTTGAGTTCGTCTGCTTCTCGATCGCCCGGTAGAGTCCGAGCGGCACGAGCGCGAAGAGGAGAGGGTAGAGGATCTTGAAGACCCAGACGGGATCCAGGTCACATATGAGCGAGTAGGTGGGGACGAGCATAACGACCGAGAGCATCGCGTTTGTGTTGTAGGGGATGGTCATATCCCAGATCCCCGGCATCAGCACGTTGTTTGCAAGGTGGAGCTCGTGGTGGATGTCGTAGCCCCAGATGTACTCCGATATGAGCGAGGTGTGGTAGAGGAGCGAGAGCGCGATGGTGTAGACAGCGAGTGGGTAGCAGGATGCCGGGATGAGCCGGTCGAACCCGACGGCGAGGCCGATGACGGCGATCAGGACAAGGAGCAGGAAGAGGAGCGTGACCATGTGGTATTCGTTGCGGATGTATGTCCCGACGATCGCAAAGAACGGGAGCAGCGCGAGAAACGGCGCAGCGGGCGGGGGGACGGAGACCTCAAGCCCTGCGTGGCTCGCGCCGGCATGTTCCCGGTCACGGGTGAGCGCGAGGTAGAGCAGGACCTGTACGACGCCGACGATCGTCAGAAAGAGGATCTCAAAGGAGAACGGCCGTGCATAGCCGAGCAGCGGGTAGGCGGTGTTGGCGAAGAGGCCGGTGATCATGAGGACCGCAAGGCTCAGCCCGACCGAGTAGAGCGCCGTCTCGATCGTGCCGAGATCGTGGAGCCTGAGCGCCTTCAGTACGAGGATGCCCGGCAGGAAGGTGAGGTAGATGAAGGCCAGGACCTCCCGTGCGATCGGTATATAGTAACCGATGAGGTCAAGGCAGACTACGCCGACGAAGGCGAGCTGGAGCGCCTGGAATGCCCAAAAAAACGTTTTGTTGTCCCAGTCGTTCATCTGAAGCGGGTTAGGCAGGTGCATTGTACCTCCGGGGATTGATCAATGACCGGCTTTGCGCGTGCAGATGGCAACTCCCTCTTTCCGGTCTTTGTCGGGCCTCTGTGTCGTGCACTACTATCGGGCCCGCCTATTAAAACCTTGTGCCGGACGGGCCGCCCCC
>JAGVUK010000124.1 GCA_019136335.1 Methanomicrobiales archaeon | reverse complement strand
GTCCTCGATGAGGACGTCCTCCAGGTTCGACCGCGGTATGATCACCCGCTTGATCCCGGCTTTTGCCGCCGCCTCGATCTTGTAGGTCACCCCGCCGATGGGGAGGACGTCGCCCCGGACCGAGAGCGATCCCGTCATCGCGATATCCTGGCGCACCGGTATGTTCTCGATGGCGCTGATCACCGCCGTTGCCACGGTTACGGAGGCCGAATCGCCCTCCACGCCGCCGTAGGTGCCGATGAACTGGATGTGGATATCCATGTTCCTGATGTCCTTCCCGGTGAACTTCTTGATGAGGGCGCTTACGTTCGTGATCGACTCTTTTGCGATATCCTTGAGCATCCCGGTCGCGATCACCGTGCCGTTCGCTCCCTGGCTCGGGGTCACCTCGGCCATCACCGGGAGGACCGAGCCCGAGTCGTTCCCCATCACCGCAAGCCCGTTCACCCGGCCGACCCGGGTGCCCTCCACGACGGTGATGTCGTAGTCGCGGCTCCGCCGGATGTATTCATCGGAGATCTGGTCCTCGATCGAGCGAGCGGCCGACTTCGCGGTGATGACGTGCCGTGCCGTGGTGAAATCGGCACCCTCCTGCCGGGCGAGGTCACCCGCCACCCGGATGAGCCCGCCCATGTCGCGGAGTTTCAAGGTCAGGTGACCCTTCCGGTTCGAGCGGCGCCGGGCCTCCCGGAGCACCTCGAGCATGGCGCTCCGATCAAAGTGGGGGATCTTCCCGTCGTTCTTGACCTCCTGGGCGATGAACCGGAGGAACTTCCTCCGGTGTCCTCCATCGTGTCCCGCATGTAGACCTCGTAGCCGTAGCCCCGGATGCGCGACCGGAGCGCCGGGTGCATCCCCTGGATGGCGTCGAGGTTGCCTGCCGCGATCATCACGAACCGGCAGGGGACCGGTTCGGTCCGGACCATCGCACCGCTCGAGCGCTCGCTCTGGCCGGTGATCGGGAAGTTGCCCTCCTGGAGCGCGGTCAGCAGGTTCTGCTGGGAGTGCGGGGTGAGGGTGTTGATCTCGTCGATGAAGAGCACCCCCCCGTGCGCCCGGTGGATGGCCCCGCTCTCGACACGGTCGTGCGAAGGCGTCTCAAGGCCGCCGCTCTGGAAGGGGTCGTGCCTGACGTCGCCAAGCAGGGCGCCCGCGTGCGAGCCGGTGGCGTCCACAAAGGGTGCGGGGGTGTTCGGGTCGTGGGTGACCAGGAGTTTTGGGACCATCGCCTCCTCGCGGGGCGTCGAGTACTTCAGCGCCATGAAGACGAATGCGGCGGCGATGATCCCCATGAGCCACTGGGAGACGATGATGGCGTAGCCGATGATGCCGACGACAAGGAGCATGATGAGGGTGCTCCGCATCTGGATCTTCTTTCTCGCCTCCACCTTGTGGGCGTTGACGATCTGCTTGCCGCGGCCGGCGGGAACGGTCCGGATGATGGGGTTATTGTTGTCTTCGGGGTTCGGGTAGACCAGGATGTCCTGCAGTTCCTCTTTCGGGAGGAGCTCTGCCATCGCCTTCGCCAGCATCGATTTGCCGGTTCCGGGAGTGCCGATCATCATCACGTGCCTGCGCTGGACCGCGGCCTTCCGGATCACCTCGACGGCGTGTTCCTGACCGATGACCTGATCGATGAGATTCGGGGGTACGTCGATATCTGACGATGCGCTCAGCTCAAGGCCGGCAAAGACGTCCGCCTCCGCCAGTTCATCAGTCGTGAGCTCGATCCTCGGGATTTCTTCTGGAGTCGTTGAATCCATCGTCGGGTTTACCTCTTTGCTGCACTGGTACTTATATAATTTATTCATCCTCGTTCAAATACTTTCCAGCAAAGGTGTTACATGAGAATAATCAGCACGGAACGGTCCCAGGTTATCGCGGCCCGCATTGCCGGGAAGTTGGGGGTACCGCTGGTTGAGACGAAATTCACCCGGTTTCCTGACGGGGAGATGTATCTGCGCACCGGAGAACTGGACGACGAGACCCTGATCGTCAGCAGCACCGTGGATAACGATATGCTCGTGCAGACGCTTCTTCTCATCGATGCTGCCGACCAATCAAGGAACACCCTGGTGGTCCCGTATCTCGGCTACTCCCGCCAGGACCGGCGGTTTTCCACGGGTGAGCCGGTCAGCGCCCGGGTGGTCGCACGAGCCCTCTCGGCCGGCATCGAGCGGGCGTTTGTGGTCAACATCCACGACCCCGGCGTGCTGCAGTACTTCGGTGTCCCGACGAAGAACATCACCATCGCCCCGGCCGTCGGGGGGTACGTCGGCGACCTGCGCCTGAAGAACCCCCTCATCCTCGCCCCGGACGAGGGGGCGATCGGGTTTGCGGCCAGTGTTGCGGCGGTCGGCGGGTGGGACTGCGACCACCTTGAAAAGACCCGGCTCTCGGGCGAAGAGGTCCGGATCGCCCCGAAGACCATCGACGCCGCCGGGCGCGAGGTCGTGATCGTGGACGATATCATATCCACCGGGGGGACGCTTGCGACCGCCGCCTGCATGCTCCAGGAGCAGGGGGCGGCATCCATCCACGCGGCCTGCGTCCACGGGGTGCTCACGAGCGGCGCCTACACGCGCCTGCGGGCGGCGGGGATCGCCTCGGTCGTCTCGAGCGACACCTATGAGAACGCCTCAAGTTTCATATCGGCCGCGAACGCAATCGTTACCGCGATCAGAGAAGATGCTCACCGTTGACGGGTCCTGCCTCGAAGGGGGCGGGCAGATCGTTCGCCTGGCGGTCGCCCTCTCGGCGCTCGCCCAGACGCCGGTCACCGTGACCCGGATCCGGGAGAACCGGGAAAACCCCGGGCTCGCCCCCCAGCACATCGCCGCGGTCCGGGCGGTCGCGGGGGCCTGCGACGCCGAATGCACGGGGCTCGCGCCCCGGAGCCGCGAGATCACGTTCACCCCGGGCGGGCTCCGGCGGGCCGACCTCCGGATCGACCCCGGGACCGCCGGGAGCATCCCCCTCATCCTCCAGGCGTGGCTCCCGGTCGCCCTCCGCGCCGGGGGGAGCATCACGGTCACGGGCGGGACCGAGGTGGCGTGGAGCCCGACCATCGATTACCTGGACCGCGTCCTCGCGCCGGTGCTCCGCCGCGCCGGGGCCTCAATAGCGGTCGAGGTGCTTGAGAGGGGGTACTACCCGCGGGGAGGGGGGCGGGTGCACGTCCGGGTGAAGCCGTCCCGCCCGGGCCCGATCGCGGTCCCGGAGGGGAAGGGGGAGTGCGGGATCGTCTCCTGCTCGACGGGGCTCCCGGCGCATGTCGTGGAACGCCAGGCGGCCGCAGCCCGGGAGTTCCTGCGCCGGGACCCCGGCCTTGCCTGCACCGCAACCCTTGACGCCCGGGAGGGCGGGGCGGGCCCGGGGAGTTCCGTGACGGTATGGAGCGGGGCGAAAGGCGCCGTCGCTCTCGGGAGGAGGGGGCTTCCCGCCGAAGAGGTGGGCCGGACCGCCGCCCGGGCCCTCGCCCGGGAATGCGAGAGCCCCGGCACGGTCGACGTCCACCTCGCCGACCAGCTCCTTGTCTACCTCGCCTGCTACGGCGGGGAGTACAGCACGCACACGCTCTCGATGCACGCGAGAACCGCCTGCTGGATCCTCTCGGAGTTCGGGTACCCGGTCGGGTGCCGGGAGAGCGGCGTCGTGGAGTTCTCGGGATGACGCTCGTCCTCGACGCTTCGGTCTTTTTTTCGGAGATGCCGGTTGAGGAGGGGGCCTATACCACCCCGTCGGTCGTCGGGGAACTTGCCGACCTCCACGCGAAGTGCCGGTTTGAGGCGCTCGCCGCGGCGGGGCTTTCCGTCCGGGAGCCGCGGGAAGAGGACCTCGCGCGGGTCGAGGCGGCCGCGGTCCGGACGGGGGATGCCGGGGTGCTCTCCGCGACCGACCGGGATATCCTCGCGCTCGCGCTGGAGCTATCGGCCGTCCTCGTCACCGACGACTTTGCGGTCCAGAACGTCGCCCACCGTCTCGGCGTCGAGACCCGGAGCATCCGGCAGCGGCCCGCCCGGGCGATCCGGTGGCGCTACCGGTGCAGCGGGTGCGGCCGGTACTGGCGGGAGCCGGGGGAGTGCCGGGTCTGCGGCGCACCGATCAAAAGAAAATTTAAATAGGTCACTAAAAGATTCTTCTCCATGTCCGCCCTTGAAGAGTTGATCACGAAGGCAAAGGCGCTCCAGGCAGAAGGGCACACCCCGGGCCAGATATCCGACGAGCTCGGCCTCTCGATGGAGACGGTCACCTGGCTGCTCACCCAGCCGAAGGGGATGGAGGCCCCAAAAGACGTTCACGTCGACTGGACGGCGGTAGGGAGCCATGGGACGCTCTTAAACGATATGGCGATGATGATGCTCAGGCGCTTCCTCTACCTGGCGGAGGGGGGAGCCCTGCCGGCCGGGGAAGTCCCGGACACGGTCGTCGGGATCGCGCCCTCAGGCGTCCCGCTCGCCACCCTCATCGCCGCAGAGGAGGGGCTCAAACTCGCGGTCTACCTCCCGGCGAAGCACAGCCGGAGCGAGACGCCCACCGGGTCCCTCTCGGGCACGTTCGCCACGATCACCGCCCAGCGTTGCCTCATCGTCGACGACGTCGTCACGACCGGGACGACGCTTGCGGAGACGATAGCATTCCTCCGGCGGCACGGGGCGGCACCGATGGCGGTCTGGTCGCTCTTTGACAAACTGGGCGTCCGGGAGGTCGACGGCGTCCCGGTCCGGTCGCTCTTTACGATATCGAGGCTCGGGTGAGGAAAAACTCACCGCATTTTTCAAATGAGTGCAACATCCGGCCGGGAAATACATCATCGCAGCTGACGGGCCCGCCTGAAGTACCAGGCGCGTAACGCTGACAGATGGGTTATCCACACTCGCTGATCGACCCGGGTGCTCGGGGAAAGTCGCCCTTCATCGATCACTATATATAGAACTTCTAAACAAACTTAACGGACAAAGGAGGATTATACAATGCTTGCTGGACAGCCCATCATTATTTTACGGGAGAATGTTGAGCGCACGCGCGGATTCGAGGCGCAGCGCTCGAATATCATGGCTGCAAAAGCAATTGCGGCCGCCGTTCGGACAACGCTCGGTCCCCGGGGAATGGACAAGATGCTG
>JAGVUK010000010.1 GCA_019136335.1 Methanomicrobiales archaeon | reverse complement strand
TGGAAGATGATCTTGTTTTCAGCGAAAAAGCCGAGCAGGTTGAGATCGCTGTATGAATAAGGTGCCTGCCCTGAATTATGATAGAATCATTGCAGCACTTCAAAGGGGTGGGTGAGTTGTGGTCCGCCAGCGGGGCAGCCATATCCGTCTGCAAAAACGCCTGTCGGATAAAACGTTGAAACTGACGGTACCCATGCACAAACCGGTTAAGCGTTCAACCTGTCACACATCCTCAAGCAGGCCGGTATGACCGTCGAAGAACTGAACGAATTACTGTAAGCTATTCGATGGGTCAACTTCTCCCTTCTCTCATCGGGGACATGAGACTGTGCGCGGCGTCATGCTCGTTACGGGCTTAAATCTCCGGTTCATCATGGGCGATATGCTCGACCTCCCGTTCGACGGGAGGTCCGACATGGTCTCCTCGAATACCGGCCTGCACTGGGTCTCCGACCACGGCAGGGCCTTTTCCGGCATCGCCCGCGCCCTCCGGCCGGGGGGAAGGGCCCTCCTTCAGATGGGCGGAAGAGGGAACGCCGCGCCGATCCTCGAGCTCGCGGATGAGATGCTGGCTGAAGAGCCCTGGACCACGTTTTCCAGCATCCGGCCATCCCGTTATGCCTTCTACGGCCCCGACGAAGAGCATGAACTGCTGGAAGCGGCAGGGCTCACGCCCGTGCGGGTTGAGCTGATCGGGAAGGATATGGCCTTCGATAACCCTGACGGCCTCGCGGGGTGGATCCGGACAACCTGGCACCTGTACCTGGACCGTCTTCCCGAAGAGGTCCGGCCGGCGTTCATCGCCGGGCTGACGGCCCGGTACGTGGAGAGGTCCCCCTCGCAGGATGGCCGCATCCACGTTCTCATGGTCCGCCTTGAGGTGGAAGCAGTCAAAAAGGTGGAGTGACAACGCCTCTACGGAAGTGAAGGCTTTTATGCCGGCATTCTCGTAAAAAACCAGCGGAAGTTGCCTCTTTTAAACCGGATGCCGGTCTTCGTAGCGGTAAATGGATGGACTTCGCATACCCTGACAATTACCCCCCCGTTTCTCCGGGGTAATTCACATTGGGGACTACCGGGAAGTGATGATACAATACGTTCTCTCTGACTCTATCTGGGTGTCTTATATCCTTAACTGGGTAACTAAGCCTGATCCCGGCTTATTTTCAGTCTCGATCCGGATATCTTGTACCCCCATTAGCAGGGAAACCGCTTCCGCAACCGGCGGCAAACCCCCTCACCCGGCGAGTTCCTTCGCATCATGGTGGCTATAATCTCTCAATCCGGGCTGGGACACAAGTAGAAAATGAGCCGGCTGCTTATAAAGGTCTGAAGGAAATAACTCCAATTCGGGGTCCTTTCGCGGCACCCGCGGGGTTGTTTCCCAGCCAGATAAAAGCGTTTTCAAGTGTTCTTCCGCATGATGAGGACCGGAGAACTCAGGAAAGCCACAAATGACCGCGCCATGGCGTTCCCGTTCCGAAAGGTGCGTGGATACCCCGGACCCCCTTCGCCGGGAGAGAAATCCGTGGTCGCCCGGGTCAGGTCCGCACCGTGTAACCGGCCCTGACCAGTACCTCAATCACATGCCGGTCCCATGCGGCATCGTCGGGTTCGACCAGACGGTTGATCTCTTCTTCAAAGAGCCGGGCCAGCGCAGCATCCTCCGAAGCCAGGTGACGTCGGCCCATGATCCTTCCGGCTCTCCTCCCCAAACCGTCAAGGATGAGCAGGCGCCAGCAGCCGTAGTCCCGGCAGATCTCAGGACGCGTCAGGTGGACGGTGCAGAATCCTTTCGCAGCCGGCGCATCATACCGGAAAAACGGGCACGCCTCCGGTCGCTCGGAGAAGATGCTTGTATCGGCAAATAGGGAGATCTTATCCGGATCAATCGACACCTCTGTCGTTTCACCCGTGTACTGGTTGCGGATCAGGTAGCGGTAATTCCCATAATCGATATGGATCGTATGGACCAGGCCCAGGTGACTGCAGCATTCGCCGCACTGGCTGCATTCAAATGACAGGGGACAACCTTCCTGATCACCGTTAGTGGACGAACCTATTTGAATGCAGGGGAAAAACCCGCATGATCCCTTTTCACGCACCAATCCCCGGGGCCTGGAACGGGTCTGATTGCGTAAGGCTTCCCTGGACAGGGATGGCCGGGTGCCGATCCGGCCCCGTGACGTCGGCCCGGCGCAAGTCGCACCCGGCGGTGCTCCCGCTCCGCTCCTGACAGAGCGTCGCGGTTCGAAACCCATCGGGTTTCTCGAGCTCCGTTCCTGCGGAATATCGCCTCACGCGGAAGCACGCGGGAGGACGCGAAGGGAAGATAGGGGCAGCAATCAGGAGTCTTCGCGTGAGACGGTAATCCTACGCACCAGGACCAACAAGCCAGGTGAAATGTTCCACTACCTTCTCCCGTAGGCCCGGATGTTCCAGTACCCGATTGAACGCCGAATCGGCCTTCCTTTGTGGATTTGCGGATAAATTGCATTAAAACAACCAGTGAACCTTTATCATCTTTCACCCCGTTTATATATGATCACCTGACGATGAACTCTTCCAATAACATCCTCACCGAGGGATCGGTCGGAAAGGGCCTCTGGATAGTGGCCCTTCCGATCATCATCAGCAACTTCCTCGCGAGCATCCTGGAGGTGGTGGACATGTACTTCATCGGCAAACTTGGCGATGTTTCGATTGCCGGCGGAGCGATGAGCATATCCATCATCATCGTGCTCACCACCGTGATCTTCGGGACCGTGACGGCAACGGCTGCGTTCGTGTCGCGAGCGTACGGGTCGGAGCGGTTTGAGCGTATCCCGGTGATCCTCTCGCATTCGCTGTACCTGGCGCTCGCCTTCTCAGCGGTCCTTGCGGTCATCGGTGTGTTCTGGTCACAGGACCTCCTCCTGCTCCTTGGAGCCGATCCCGAGGTTGCAACGGAGGGGGCACGCTTCCTTTCCCCGGTGCTGATAGGAATGTTCGTCTTCGTCACGCTGATGATCCTGACGACCGTGTTCCAGAGTACGGGAGACTCCAGAACGCCGATGTTTGTGATGATCGCGGTGAACATCGTGAACATTGTCCTGAACCCGACGCTGATCATGGGTCTTGGCAGTCTCCCGGCATTCGGGATAGCCGGATCTGCGTATGCGTCCCTTGCGTCGCGTACGACCGGCGTGCTGCTTCTCGTCGGGGTGATGTACCTCCTGCCGTCCAGGAAGAACGGACCGGTCAGGTTCCCGGAGAGATGGACGTTTGAACCGCGGCTGATCAAGGATATCGTGAAGGTCGCGATACCATCGGCGGTACAGAGCGGGGTCAGGAGTTTTGCGTTCCTGGGGATGACGGCGATCGTGGCACTGTACGGCACGTCGGCGGTGGCGGCATACGGCATCTGCCAGCGCCTGGATATGCTGGGCCTGGTCTTCGTGATGGGGCTCTGCACGGGAGTCGCGGTGATGGTCGGCCAGAACCTGGGAGCGGGAAAAGTGGAGAGGGCGGAGAGAGCGGTCAGGATTGCGCTGATCGCGAATGCGTCGTTTATGGCGATCGTGGGTATCCTCTACCTGCTGCACGCGAAGCATCTCCTGGCGTTCTTCGGCGCGACCGGGGCGTCGCTTGCAAACGGCATCCTGTTCATGCGGATAATCCCGATGTCGTACTTTGTGATAGCCATGGCGATGACGATGGGGTTTGCGATGAACGGTGCGGGGATGACGAGGCCCGGCATGTACGCGGCGATCGCGGGGCAGCTGGTCGTGCAGGTGGGTCTTGCCGCGGTCTTTGTGACGATGGGCATGCCGCTGCAGTTCGTCTGGTTCGCGGTGGTCTGCGGCACCGTGGTGGTCTTCCTGTGCGATCTCTTCTTCTACCGGCAGGGAGCCTGGAAGACGAAGAAGCTGGATCTCGGCGGGGAGAATTAGTCCGGGGAATCCCTGACAACCCTTTTCGACCGGCTCCGCAAGGAGCCTCCGGTCCCGGAGGGCTCGCGAGCGGTTGGCGACCGGTGTACGGGTGGGATCGGTTCCGGTACACCCTTCGGAAAGGTATATATTCGTACGCATGATATCGGGCAGCATATGCGCATACGGGAGAAGACCCTGACGATCCTCTTCGTGTTATCGCTCGTCATGAACGTCTTCCTCCTTGCCGCAGTCCTCGTGCCGGGAAACGGCATCCCCGCACCTCTCCCCGGGCCCGGGGAGACCGGCACGCCCCCGGCCGCAACCATGGCCGCTCTCCCCGCCGGGAGGGATGCCGGGGCCGGGGGAACGGCATCGATGCAGGCGCCGGTCACCCTCCAGAAGGTCGAGATCGCCGGCATCGGCCCGTTTGCCGCAAACCGGGTGGTCGAAGAAGGAGCGATGGTGAACGTCTCGGTCGAGGTCGTGCCCGGAAAAGGACGGGTGCTCGTCCAGACAACGCCCCTGATGGGGATCGTCTTTCAGGATGCCGCAAACCACGCCGTCGACCTCGCCGCCGACCGCTCCCGCACGGACCTCACGAGGAGCGACATCATCTTCAGCATCCAGAGCCCGGGCTCAACGAGAGCGTGACCGTGACCGGGACCATCGATGAGGACGGCAACATCGGCCCGGTCGGCGGCATCCTTGAGAAGGCCGAGGCCGCCGCGGCGAGCGGAAAGACCCTCCTCGTCCTCCCGGCGAAGAACAACAACGTCGTCGAGCGCCGGGAGGAGACCCAGGTCTTCGGCGGGCTCCGGATAGCCCGGCAGCGGCCGGTCGTCGTCGACACGAGAACGTACGTCGAGGAGCACTTCGGGATCCGGGTGGAGTACGCGGATACCCTCGACGACTTCCTTGCCGACGTCCGCGTTCCCGCCGCGGCCCCCTGACGGGTTCCCCCGCCGGGGTGAAGGGTATTTATGGTCTCCCGGGCCACCTACCCGGGAGCATGAAACCACAGAGACTGCTGGTCATCGGGGTTCTCGCGGTCGCTCTGGTCGCCGCGGTCGCGGTCCTGCTGCCGGTTCTTTTGGCGCCGCAGGACCCGGGCCCGGGAGAGGGCGAGCCCACGCCGACCCCGGCGCCCGTCCCCGGGAACGGCACCTACGTCAACGCGACCTACGGCTATGCCGTCACCTGCCCGGAGGGGTGGTTCTTCACCGAGTCCGCAGAGAGCGTATGGTTCTCCTCGCCGGTGAAGCACGAGGAGGTCCGCGTCAACACGATCCCGCTCCCGGACGGGAAGGCCGCCCCTGAGGCGATCCTTGAGACGCTGAACGCGACCTACGCAAGAGACCTCAAGGCCGGCATCGGGGCCGAATGGGTCTCGACGGAGAAGACCACCCTTGACGGTATCCCGGCATAC
>JAGVUK010000091.1 GCA_019136335.1 Methanomicrobiales archaeon | reverse complement strand
CGAGTTTGAGGAGAAGGCGGAGGACGAGAACGAGCTGATGAAGCGGATAGAGGGGCACGTCCAGACCGCCCACCAGATGAACCCGGAACAGCCGGAAGTGCAGGAGAAGATCCGTAAGGCAGTGAGGTGAGGGGAGCGCCCCTCGCGGACACTCTATCATCGGCGGTTTACCGGAGGTTGCCCGGGGGAGCAGCAGGCTAAAACCTGCTGCACGCCACCGGAACCGGTCGATACGTCCTATGCGCCCAGAAAGACACTCGCCCGGGGATGAAGCCGCACGGAGGCTCTGGCAGAATCCCGAGTCCATCCTTGAGAGAATTGGGCTTGCCGCCGGAGCCACCTTCATCGACGTCGGGTGCGGAGACGGTCGGGCCGCGCGGCCGCGTCTGCGGGATTGATATCGACGCCGGGGCGCTCGACCGCCTGCGGGAGAGAGCCCGGCGCGAGGGGCTTGACAATGTCGTCCTCCACCGCGGAAGGGCCGAGGAACTTGTCCTCTGCAAGGGCTGCGCCGACGTCGTCTTCTTCGGTATCGACCTCCACGACTTCGCCGACCCGGTCCGGGCGCTTTTGAACGCAAAGAGGATGACGGCGCCCCGGGGCGTGATCGTCGACGTTGACTGGAAGAAGGAGCCCCTTCCTCTCGGCCCGCCGGTCGCAAAGAAGTTCAGCACGGAGTATGCCGCATCGTTGATGGCGGAAGCGGGGCTCGAGGTCACGACGGTGGCAGAGTCGGGGCCGTACCACTACATCATCACGGCCGTGCCGGGGTGACAGGGGGCGATGATCCGGAATCGGTCCAGCATTCTCGCGCAAAACCGCGGTGGTCAACGACCTCCGGTGAACCCCGGGGCTTGCAACGGGGACGTTGTGAAAAAAGGGTTTTTGGGCTACTTCAGGTTCGCGATGCCGCCGTAGTTGACGGCGTTTACGAATGCATCAAGGTCCTGTTTGGAACCGCCGTCCACGCTGACGTAGACCATGAACCGTTCATTCACGCCGACCCAGGTGCCGTAGGTGTCGGGTTTGCTGAAGATCTCCCAGGCGGGGTGGCCGCCGACCTTCTTCTGCTTGTAGTAACCTTCAGTCGTCTCGAACGAGACGAGCGAGTCCCACGACTCCCAGTAGCCCACATCGTAGTAGGCCGAGTCCTGGATCACGACCGCTGCCCGGGCGTCGTCCCTGGTGTACTCCCGTGACGCCCAGGTCCACTGGCCGTCTTCAACCATCGCAGTGACGCCCGCAGGCTCGTCTGCCGTCCAGCCAGCGGGAGCGGCCGGCAGGAACGATATCAGAGTCGCAAACGGGACTGCACTTACGCTCCCCCTGGCAGCCCCGGAGACGCCGGTGGCAGGAGCCGTCGTGGCCGCAGTGGTCGTTTCCGGCGTGGTCGTATCCGATGAACCCGATGTGCAGCCCGCCGTCATGCAAAGGCAGATCCCGAGCGCCACAATGAGCGCCGGGAAGAGCAGTTTTGAGGAAGAGTTTTTCACAATCATGCCCTCAGGAGATGATAAACGGGACTAACGTATTTATGCGTTGTTGTTTATCGCAAACGGCGGATCCCCCGACCGGAATACACTTCAGGCCGGCCTCCGGTTTTTTTGTGAACGGAGGTCCGTCTCTCCCCGGGGGCGCTCACATGGGCCCCTGCGGCGGAAGGCGGCGGATAGAGCGATTTAGGAAGACTTTTATACCGATATACGGACGCTACTCCATGGTTCAGATGAAGAGAATCCATGGTATCGTGATTGCAGGACTCCTGGTAGTCTGCATGCTCATGGCCGGTTGCACGTCGCAGCCGGCGGAACCGGGGAACGCGACCGGGACACCCTCCCCGGCGGCAACCACGGCGGCCACGCCCGCGCCGGCGGAACGGTTCGCCTTCAACGAGACAAACAACAACGAAACCGTCGCCCTCCCGGCCGGGAGCGAGATCATCATCAGCCTCGCCGAGAACCCGACGACCGGCTATGCGTGGAACGTCACCTCTTCCCGGGGGCTTCAGTATGTGAACGACACGTACAACGCTCCGCAGACCGAGCTTGTCGGCGCCGGCGGCGTGCATGTCTGGGAGTACATCGCGGCCGAGAAGGGTTCCGCTGAGTTCTCCGCGACCTACAAGCGGCCCTGGGAGAACGTGACCGGAAACGAGACCACGTTCTCGATGGCGTTCACCATCGAGTGACCCTGCGTGCCCTCCCCGCAACCGTGCGGGCGGGGCAGGCACTTTCTCTTTTGAGCTCCCGGTTTCACCCCAGGAACCTGCGCCGGTGCGCCGCCGAGAGGATGAGCGACGTCAGTCTCCCGGTATCATTGTCGCGGAGCACCCTGGCGATCTCACCCGTGATCGCCGTATGCTCCTCGTCCGGCTCAACATCCACGATATCGGCCACCCGGCTCGCGAGTTCACGCGGAACGAACCCTGTCTCCGCGTTGAGGAAGCGGGCGGCTGTCCTCAGGTCTTCATCGAAGTTGACGTAGTTCTCCCTGACGAACCCGAGATCCGCCTCATCCAGGGCATCCAGGCCGAGGAACTCAGGAGGGAGGCCGACGGAGTAGAGTGCGGCGGTGAACTTAATCGCCCTCGGCAGGGTGATCCCGCCGGTGCTCCTCGCGTAGCCGAAGAGGCCGATATGCAGTTTCCGCTTCCGCCTCTCGGGGATATACCAGGCAACCCGGTTGATCAGGGGGGCAAGCGGCCCGAGTCGTCGCTCGTATGCCTGCGTATACCTCTCCATCAGGTCGAGCGCCGCCGCCTCGTCGACGGGCCGGGCCCGGCCGGACATCCGCCCTTCGAGCCTCCGGACCGCGTTCTGGACGTCTTCAAGCGAGTGGTCGTACTTGAACGCCGACTGGACGGTGAACGTGTGGACGCTCGGGTATTCCGCGGTAACCCGGTCGACCGTCCCGGGCGAGAGGCCGCCCCGAAACGGCGCCGAACCCACGCCGATGATCGGGTAGAGCCGGACCCCCGTCTCCTCCGAGACCTCCTGAAGGTGCCGGAGTGCGATCTTGTTCAGGAGCACCGCGCTGATGAGCCCGTAGTTCATCGCCGGGTCGGACCGGGCAAGGAAGACGCGCTGGTGGGCGATATCCTTGTCCTCGAGGTAGCGCCTGACGACGTTGTGCGCATCCAGCATATGGTCCATCTCCTCAAAGAGCGGGATCACGTTGATCCGGTCCGGCCGGAACCTCCCGATCCAGTCTGCGATGGTCATCCCGCCCTCGCCAAGGCTCCGTTCCTGTTTCCCGACGACGATATCGGTGTAATAGCGGTAGATGTTGTCGATGGCAGTATGGGACGCCGTCATCGGGAGGATCACCTCAAATATCGGCGGGCAGTCGTCCCCGTAGAAGAGGCAGGCCGTATCGAACGACCGCGGGATGCTTTCGAGCGTCTCAAGGAGGATCTTCGCCTCGGCCGTCTCGACCTCGGGGTTCGGGACACGGAGCGTCAGGAAGATGTCCCGGCCGAGTTTCTTCTCCCGGAAGAACGTGTCGTAGCGGGAGAGGAGTTTCCGGACCACGAAGTTGTCGACCTCTTTTCCCTCGCAGTCCCACATCTGCTCGCGGCACCCCAGGTGGGAGTAGGCGTAGTAGGCCTCCTGGACCTCGTCCTCCCCGCCGAGTTCCGGGCTCTCGGCAAAGAACGGCAGGGTGACGTTATCCGGGTGCTGGGTGCTCATGCATTGCGGTATCCGTATCATCTCGTTACACTCCGTCGTATCAGGGGGCGGGGCCCTTTCTGTCAACCATACCCTGGTATCATGGTCGACCAAAAAAGCCCTCCGGTAGACCCCGGCGTCACCACCCGTTCCCGAACCGCCGCGAGACCTCCGATCCCGACCACGGGCCCCCGTGCGCCGCGTAGACCCGTTCCGGCCCGAAGGCGAGGAGGGCTCGGAGGCTCCGCCGCGCCGCCGCGGGGTCGCCGGTCCGGAAGGGCAGACGGGGCCTCCCGCCCGGGAGGAGGGCGGAGAGGAGGTCGCCGACGATGGCGGTGCCCCCGGCGATGAGGACCGAGACCGAGCCCGGGGTATGGCCCGGCGTGGGGATGACCCTACCCCGGATCCCGAAGACCGCAAGGTCGGCGGCGCTCTCGATGACGATGTCGGGCTCGATGCCCCCGGGACGGGGGGCGCTCACCCTCCCTGCCGCAAACCCGATCAGGCGCGGGACGATCCGGGCGGAGGAGAGCAGCCCGGCGACCCCGCGGCGCACGGCACCGGCATCGGCCGCATGAACGGCGACCGGTGCGCCGGTCCGGTCCCGGAGCGCGTCGGCGCTCCCGTAGTGGCCCGGGTGGCCGTGGGTGACGAGGATCAGCGAAACCTCGTCGGGCCGGATACCCGCACGTCTCATCGCGGCCAGAATGGCCGGCTCATCCCCGGGGTTGCCGGCGTCGACGAGGAGGACCCCCCGGTCCCTGACGATGAACGCGGTGGTCAGGCCGAGCGGCACGGGGATGACCGCCGGCAGGCAGCGGGCGGCGGTGCGCTCCATCCTCGGCGCCGGAGCCCGGACAGCCTGCCCCCTCACGGCGGGGTCCTGCACACTCAGGTCTGCGGTCGTCATGGCATCACCCACCGTGAGATACCCTCTCTCCACATCAATGATTCGGTCGGGACGGAAAAGAGCGGGGGCGGATGGCCGGGCTGTCGCCCGGGGACAGGCGGCGCTTCTGCCGGCAGGCTCACGCACACGCCCCGGGAAACAGGGCGAGGGCAGCCACCCGGGCGCCGCGTTCGGGAAGAACAGCAGGCTTATCACCGGATTGTCCCGGACGGCCGGGCCCGCCTGCCGCAGAAAAAATAAGAACGGAGGGTATTCGATTGACGGTTACGCCAGGTAGTCTTCCGGCCGGGGGAGCTGTTCCTTTAAGCCCTTCCTCCGCCGGATGCTCTTGACCACGTCGTCCACGATACCGGAGGGGACGAGTTCGAACCCGGCGAACTCGGTGCTCCACATCGCGCGGCCTTCGGTGGCCGACCGGACATCCCCGGCAAACCCGAAGAGCTCGGCGACCGGTGCCCTGCCGACGACCGTCATTGTGTCGCCTTCGCTCAACATATCAAAGACCTGGCCGCGCCGACCCTGGATCTGCGAGGTCGCCGCACCCATCTGGTCGCTCGGGACCGTGATCTGGATCTTCTGGATGGGCTCGAGGAGCGAGTCGCCGCCCATCAGCAGGCCTGCCTTGACGGCGCTTCTGACCGCCGGGATGACCTGGGCGGGACCGCGGTGGATGGCGTCCTCGTGGAGTTTCACGTCCACCAGCCGGATCTTCAGGTTCTGGACCAGCTCGTCGGCGAGCGGGCCGCCGCGGAGTGCCTCACGCCAGCCTTCGAGGACCAGTTCCATCGTCTCGTTGAGGTACTGGATACCCTTCGTCATGTCGATGAACATGTTGGTGCCCTCGATCGCCTTGACGTTCTTGGCCTCGTCCTTGTCCATACCGGCGGCGACGAGGGCGTCGCGCCGCTCCACCGCCTGCTGGGTCATCGAGACGTCGCCCTGCTGGATCAGCTTCACGACCTCCGGGTCCATCGGCTCGAGTTCAAGGTAGAACCGGTTGTGCCGGTTCGGGGACTTCCCTTCGACCGGGCCCGCCCCGCCCGTGATCGTCTCGCGGTAGACGACGATCGGCGGGGAGGTGATGATATCGACACCCTTATCGCGCTTGATACGGCCGGTGATGATCTCGAGGTGGAGTTCGCCCATGCCGCTGATCAGGTGCTCGCCGGTCTCCTCGTTGATCGAGACCTGCACCGTCGGGTCTTCCTTTGCAACCTGGCGGAGGACCTCGACAAGCTTCGGGAGGTCCTTCATGTTCTTTGCCTCGACGGCGACGGTCATGACCGGCTCGGAGTAGTGCTTCAGCGACTCGAAGGGAACCATGTCAACGAGCGTCGTGACGGTCGAACCGACGATGGCGTCCTTTAGGCCCGTGACGGCGGCGATGTTGCCGGCGGCCAGTTCGTCCACCTCGATCCGCTCGGCACCCATGAAGATGCCGACCTGCGCGAGGCGGTTTGAGCGCTTCGCCGCACCCATGATGTAGCACTCGGTGCCCCGGCGGAGCGTTCCCGAGAAGAGACGACCGGTGGCGACCTCGCCTGCGTGGGGGTCGAAGGTGATGTCGGTGACCATCATGCAGACAGGGCCGTTCGGGTCGCAGTTGAGCATTGCCTTGCCCTCGGGGTTCGCGTAGTCCCCGTGCCAGATGATGTGGATACGCCGTTCCTGGGCCTGGAGGGGGTTAGGGAGATGCTTGACCACCATGTCGAGGAGCACGGCGTGCAGGGGGCTCGACTTCGCCAGCCACTTCATGTCGCCGGTGTTGCACTTCTCGTAGACGTCTTTGAACGAGACCCCGCTCTTCTTCATGTAGGGGACGGAGACCGCCCAGTTGTAGAGCGCGGAGCCGAAGGCGACGGTGCCCTTCGCGGCATCCAGTTTCCAGCCCGCGTCGTACATCTTCTCGTTCATCCCCTTGATCAACCTGTTGACCTTATCGATCACCCGCGCGAGACGGATCTGCATCTCCTGCTCGTCCACCTTCAGCTCGTTGATCAGCCGGTCCACCTTGTTGATGAAGAGAACAGGGCGGACACCCTCCTTGAGCGCCTGGCGAAGCACCGTCTCCGTCTGGGGCATGGTGCCTTCGACCGCGTCCACCACGACGACGGCGCCGTCCACCGCACGCATGGCTCGGGTCACGTCGCCGCCGAAGTCCACGTGGCCGGGGGTATCGATCATATTGATCAGGTACTCCTCGCCGCCATACTCGTGGACCATCGAGACGTTGCTCGCGTCGATGGTGATGCCGCGTGCCTGTTCTTCCTCGTCAGAATCCATGAAGAGCTGCCTGCCGGCGAGCTCCTCGCTGATCATGCCCGCTCCCGCGAGCAGGTTGTCTGAAAGGGTCGTCTTTCCGTGATCGATGTGGGCGACGATACCGATGTTCCGGATGTGATCCGGCTTGTCCATCAGGTCCGTCACCCGCTCTACCATCTTCTTTCGTCTGGTCATGGAACACCAAAAAAATAATAGGGAGTATTACCGGGCAGCCTTTGCAATACGTTCTCTCTCTTCTTTCTTCGAGACGGCGTAAGAGCGGGTGTCGCCGTTCGCGGCTGCGATCAGTTCCTCGGCGAGCGCCTCGCTCACGGTCTTCTTCTTCTTGTGGCTCGCCTGCTGGACGCCGTCGGTGATGAACCGGAGAGCGATATCGACACGGCGCTGGGGTGCGGTGTCGACCGACTTCGGGACGTTGATACCGCCGTACTTCAGCCGGACGGTCTCCTCGCGGGGGCCGGTGTTCTCGACGGCGTCCACCAGCACCTGGACCGGGTTCTTCTTGGTCTTTTTGTTGACGATCTCGAAGGCGTCCCGGACGATGCGGATGGCGAGCTCCTTCTTGCCGGTGTTGTGCTCGGTCTGCATCAGTTTGTTGATCAGGCGCTCGACGATCAGCATGTTGCTCTTGTTGAACTGCTGGCCGGCGAGCTTGCCGCAGGAGTGCGGCACGATCATCGCGTGCAGGTTCACGTAGCGAGCAAGGCTCGGATCCTTGATCTCCACCTCGCTCATGTCCCAGCGGTTGAAGAGGAGCTTCTGGTCCTGGGTCCCTGCCTCTACTGCTTCTGCTTCTGCCATACTCCTTACCTC
>JAGVUK010000017.1 GCA_019136335.1 Methanomicrobiales archaeon | reverse complement strand
AGCCATCTCCCCCAGAGGACATTTTTTGTATAATCAAACGAGTCTTCGAGTACTCTCTCGTAGTTCACGGACGTTGTGCCACCCCGGACCCCCGGTCTTATGAAGCTCGTCCCGGACCGGGCCGCGAGCCCGGTGAGCCGTCATAGCAGGTATATCGGCTGACGAGCGTCTTGAACGCTTCGGTCCCGCCCGAGAGCCTTCCTGGGCGCTCCGTTGCGGGCAGCGCTCCGGGCCGGACCCGGGTTTTACCCCGGCCCCCGCCGCACCCGCGACTCCCCGAGCAGGTACCCGGCATACGGGACCCCCGCCGCCGCCCGCACCACCCCGTAACTCACCGCCGCCGCCACCACGAAGAGCACCGGGTAGGTCGCCACGTCCGCCCACGTCAACCCCGTAAGGAAGGTCCAGGCCGCCGCGCCGGCCGCGATGACGAGCGGGTGGATGAGGTAGATCCCGAACGAGTGCGCCCCAAACGACCGAAACCCCTCCGCGAGGCGGCCGCCGGCATCCTCCAGCAGCCAGGCCGCGAGGACGAGCGCGGCGATGACCGGGACGTAGTAGAACGGCTCGATGAGCCGGTAGACGCAGAAGACGCCGAGCGTTGCGCCGGCAAACCCGCCCGAGAGGTACATGGTCGCGGCCCACATCCCCCCGGTGAGCAGGGCCCCCGCACCCGCCGCGGCGACGACCCATGCCGGGGAGAGCGACCGGAGCGTCGAGCGGAACCGGTCCGTATGCCGGGCGACGTGGATCCCGAGCACGAAGTAGAAGAGGTGCGACGGAAAGAGGCGGATCAGCACCGCGTACCACCCCGCGCCCGCAAACGCCCCGGCGGCATGGGCGCCCATGTTCCAGAGGATCTGGACGAAGAGGAGGGCGAGGATGAGGAAGAGCGCCGCCCCGGCCCGGTCGAAGCGGTCGTAGCCCCCGGCGATCAGGGGGTAGAGGAGGTAGAGCTGGATGATCACGACGAAGAACCAGAGGTGGTAGGCGGCGGTCCCCATGAGGAGAGCGCTCCCCACCACCCCGGGAGCGGGCACGCCGGCAAACTCCATCGCCCCCTCCACGACGAACGGGAGGTAGAGGGCGGAGAAGAAGAGGTACGGGGGGAGGATCGTCCGGGCCCGGCGCCGGTAGTAGGCCGGGACCCGGTAGCCTTCCTGGTACCGGGCCGCGAGCACCCAGCCCGATATGAAGACGAAGACCGGCACCGCGAAGTGGGCGGCGATGTAGACGAAGATCCCGAGGAAGGCAGGCAGCCCCGCCCCCGGGATCCGGGTGAAGTTCATGGAGACGTGGACCGCGATCACGGCGAGGGCCGCAAACCCCCGCAGGTACTCGACCTCCCGGAACCAGACCACCGCGACCACACCTCGCGCGAGAATATTGCGAGGCCGGCGCTTATGAACCCCTCGTCCACCGGGACGCCCCCTCCTGCGGGAGAGTGGCGGGCCGGGGCACTGTGAACTACCGCAACGATTCTCAATCACCGGCACTCTCAACGGAGGAGATCATCGATCGTGTTTCGCACGGTTTTTTTCGGGTATCGCCATGTACTATCCCTGTTCCCGGAGGGCGGGGGCTTTGAGGAGGAACGTACGGGTATCCACCTGCGGGGAGGGGGAAACCCCCTCCCCCGGTCCCCTCCCCCCATGGTGATATCCTCACGGTCCACTCCATGGGGAGAGGCGGGAGGAGAACCGGATACGGCTTCCCACCGGCTATCGCGAGCACTGCCCCCTTCCTGCGGGCGGGGGCGGGGGAGGAGCGTGAAGCGCGGGCGGGGTGGGGGGTGCTGGAGAGGAACTTTTGGGTGACATTTTGCCCGGGCACGGTTTTTTCCCCCTCACCCGGTCCCCACCCCCCGTGGCGATAGCCACCACGGTCCACTGCACGGGGAGATCCCGGACAAGAACCGGATACGGCCTTCCTCCGGGATATTAGCCTGACTGTCCCCGCCCCGGGCAGGGTGGGGGGACGGAGGGGTGCGCTATGGGTGGGATGGGATGAAGGCCAGATATGGTCTGTTTGTTTGGGATCGATGCACTACCTCCTGCTTATGTACGGGGTCTTCCGGCTCATGCCGCCCCTCCACCCCGCAGAGATAATATCATGCCGCACCACCTACCTGAGAGTGAGTCCATGCAGTACTCGGAAGGGCAGGTCGGCCGGGTCTTTACGGTCAGGGTCGACGACGGGGAGGATCTCATCAGGGAGATCCGGCGGTTTGTAGCGGCGATGAACATCCAGAGCGGGATGGTCCACTTCCTCGGCGCCGTCCGGACCGCGACGCTGGTGACGGGGCCAAAAGAGCCGGTCGTGCCGCCGGTGCCGCGGCGCGAGGAGATCTTCGGGGGCTGGGAACTCCTCGGGTTCGCGACGATCCATCCCGGGGAGGACGGGCCGTCCCTCCACATCCACACCGCGGCAGGGAGGGGAATACGGTCGCTCGCCGGATGCCTCCGCGAGAAGGCGGAGGTCTACATCGTCGTCGAGGCGATCGTCACGGAGTTCGTCGGGATCTCCGCGCGAAGGCTCCCGGACGAGAAGACCGGCGTCGACCTGCCGGTCTTTGACCGGATACTCCCATGAACGGGCAGCCGGAGTTCCTCCCCATGACGGTGGAGGAGGCGGATCGGCTCGGCATCGACCGGTTCGACGTCATCCTCATCTCCGGCGACGCCTACGTCGACCACCCCTCCTTCGGGACAGCGATCATCGGCCGGGTCCTCCGGGACGCCGGCTACTCGGTCGGCGTCATCGCCCAGCCCGACTGGCACAGCGACGCCGACTTCCGGCGCCTGGGCGAACCCCGCCTCTTCTTCTCGGTCTCGGCCGGGAACGTCGATTCACTGGTGAACGCCTTCACGCCGAACCTGAAGCGCCGGAGTTCGGACGTCTACTCGCCCGGCGGCAGGCTCCTCCGGCCCGACCGGGCGACCCTCGTCTACACCGACCGGGTCCACGCCCTCTTCCCGAAGACGCCCGTCGTCATCGGCGGAATCGAGGCGAGCCTCCGGCGGTTCGCCCACTACGACTACTGGTCGGACTCGGTCCGGCAGTCCATCCTCGCGGACGCCCCCGCCGACCTCCTCGTCTTCGGCATGGGCGAGCGCCAGGTGGTCGCGATCGCGGACCGCCTCGCCGCCGGCGAGAGCGCGGGCTCGCTCACCAATATCCCCGGCACCGCCTGCCGGGTCGACCTGAAGACCTGGCGGAGCATGGACCAGGCCGGATACGTCGTCCTCCCCGGCTACGCGGAGGTGAAGGAGGACCGCTACGCCTACGCACGGGCGTTCGCCCTCCACTACAACGAGCAGGACCCCCTCCGGGGCCGCAGGGTGGCGCAGCCGCACCCAAAGACCGTCGTCATCCAGAACCCGCCGGCGATGCCGCTATCGGGCGACGAACTCGACCGGGTCTACGAACTTCCCTACGCGCGGAGGGCCCACCCCTCCTACACCGAGCCCATCCCGGCCCTCGAACCGGTCCGGTTCTCGGTCGTCAGCCACCGGGGGTGTTTTGGGGCCTGCTCGTTCTGCGCCCTCACCCACCACCAGGGAAGGATCATCCAGAGCCGGAGCATCGACTCGATCGTCCGCGAGGTGGAGCGGATGGCGAAGATGCCGGAGTTTACGGGCGTCGTCCAGGACGTCGGCGGGCCGACGGCGAACATGTACGCCATCCACTGCGGCCGGTGGGAGACCGCCGGCACCTGCCCGGACCGCCGCTGCATCGACTGCCCCGCGCTTGACCGGAGCCACACCGAGCAACTCCGCCTGCTCCGGCGTCTTTCGGAGATACCGGGGGTGAAACGGGTCTTCATCGCCTCAGGCATCCGCTACGACCTGATCGGCCTGGGGGACGAAGAGTACCTCTCCCGCATCTCTGCCGACCACGTCTCCGGGCACCTCAAGGTCGCTCCCGAGCACGTCTCGGCGCGGGTCACGGCCTGCATGGGAAAACCTCCCCGCGCGGTCTTCGACGCCTTCCGGGAACGGTTCGAGGCCCTCCAGCAGGGGAAACGGAAACGGCAGTACCTCGTCCCCTACCTCATGTCCGGCCACCCGGGCTGCCGGATGGAGGATATGGTCGAACTCGCGGAGTACGTCCGGGACACCGGCCTTTACACCGAACAGGTCCAGGATTTCACACCGACGCCGATGAGCATATCGACGACCATCTACCACACCGGGCTCGACCCCTTCACCCTCGAGGAGGTCTACATCCCGAAAGGCCGGGAGAAACGGATCCAGCGGGCGCTCATGCACTACCGGGACCCGGCGAACTACGCTCTCGTCCGTGAAGGGCTCCACGCGGCCGGGAGGGAGGACCTGATCGGGAGCGCGTGGAAGTGCCTCGTCCCCCCCGAGGATCGAACCCGCGGCGAACCCGGCGGCGGCCGCGAGAACCCGGTTCGGGATGCAGGGGATCACGAGCATCGTCACCGCAAGGGAGGCCGCGACGTTGGGTGCCGTCCCCGGGGTGAAGGCGGCGTCGAGCATCCGCATCGTGCCGGAACGCCAGCCCCGGGGAAGGGGCGGAGCGGGCAGCGCGAACCTCTCCGCGAGGTCGTCTGCCGCCCTCATCGCCGTCGATCGCCACTCGTCTCTCTGTGCTGCACCGCGCCGTCTGCAGGTCATGGTCGCCGGTATGACCCCGGGTACTACTTATTCCTATGGCCGGCAAGCTGCACCCGGACCCGGCGCATGAAGTTCTGGTGGCAGAAGGGGCAGAGGGCCTCAAGGTTCCCGGGCGTGCGGGCCCCGCCGCAGATCGCCGGCGGCCGGAGGTCGAAATGCGTGGAACCGGCGGTGAGCGGGGCGTTGCACCCGGCGCACCGGTGGCACTGCCGCTCGAGGACGGCAGACCGGGCCTCGTCCGTGAGGTGCGCTCCCCCGGCAGGCACCGCCGCCTCTCTTCTCTGTTCGGTCGTCACGCGGAGTGAGTATACATCCCGGGTGATAAACGTTGGGGGCGGCAGGCGGCGGATAGCCGGACTGCGCGGTCCCGGGAGACGGCGGTGCCGGCGATCCGGGAGGGGGGGCGGTGCGCCCCGCAGTCCGGCCCCGGGATGAGGAAGAGGGCGCAAAAACAAGATTTTCCCACAGAATAAAGGGAAAACCTCTTCTCCCGTGACAAAAAATGCATCAGCATGCAGTATGAGATCACCGGGGATAACCTCCAGATGGTGACCCTCCGCCTCGCCCCCGGCGAGAGCGTCTGCGCCGAGGCAGGCGCCATGGTCAACATGAGCGGGAACATGCAGATGACGACTAACATGAAGGGCGGGCTCTTCAAGGGCCTCAAACGGATGGTGACCGGCGAAGGCCTCTTCATGACCGCGTTCACCCCGCAGGGCGCCGGAGGGTTCGTCTCGTTTGCCGGGAACGTCCCGGGGAAGATCTTTGCGCTTGATCTTGCAGGAGGCGAGTTCATCGCCCAGAAAGACGCCTTCCTCTGCTCCGAAGAGAGCGTCGACCTTGATATCGCGTTCACGAAACGCCTCCGGTCGGGCGCCTTCGGCGGCGAGGGGTTCATCCTCCAGCGCCTCTCCGGCCGGGGGACGGCGTTCCTCCACTGCTGCGGTGACATCATGGAGATGACCCTTGCGCCCGGCGAGGTGGTCCGGGTGGAGACGGGCCTCGTCGTCGGGTTCGAGAGCACCGTCGACTACAGCATCGCGCTCGCCGGCGGCGTGAAGACTGTCCTCTTCGGCGGGGAAGGGCTCTTCCTGACCACGCTGACCGGGCCGGGCAAGGTCGTCCTCCAGTCGATGGACGTCGCAAAACTCGCAAGCGCCCTGATGCCCTACCTCCCCGTCCAGAGCAACTCGTCGGGACGGTAACCTGATAATCCGCGCCGCCCCAGGAGTACGGGATGAACCTCGTCATGGTTGTGCACGGCCCCGAGGCCTTCGACGCCGGGGACGCCGGGCGGCTGATCGCTCTCCTCGCCCCCCGGCGGGTGCTCGTCGCGGGGGTGATGGCCCGGACCGCCGCCGAGGAGTCGGGGCTTCCGGTGACCTGCACGGACGAGCGGCCGAGCACGGTCCTCGCGGCCCAATCCGGGCCCTCGTGCCTGGTCAACCGGGGGAAGACCCCGGAGTCCGGCCGGATATTCGGCGAGATCGTCGCCGGCCGCCTCCGCGGGCTCGTCCACGTCGAGACGTCGAGCGGCACCGTCTACTGCTGGGATTGTGGCGACGGGGGACTCGCGGAGGAGATCGCGGCACGGACCGGGTATGCTCTCGTTCACGGCGAGAGTAACCGCTCCCGGCCGGAAGGCGTGCGGGAGATCCGCGGCTGCATACCGGGGGAGGCGGTCTTCGTGAACGGGATCGTCGTCGGGACCGCGACGGCGGAGACGGTCGTCCTCGCTTGCGAGGGCGGGACCCTCCGGGCCGTCTCCGGGCTTGAGCCGAAACCTCACGGGTTTGAGAAACTCCTCCGGGCGGGCCTCCCGGAGATCGGCACCGCCTGGTGCAAGAGCGGGCCGGTCCGGACCGTCCCGCCCCGGCAGGGCGACCGCGCCCCCCGCGGGGGCAGGATTGCGGTCGTCGACCACTGCGGCCACACCCTCTACCGCGAGCTCGGAGAGGAGGTCTGCGGCGTCCTCGCCGTCGGCGACGACACCACCGCCGTCTGCGGCCACATCTGCTCCCACGCCGGCATCCCCGTCTTCGGCGTGGTCGACGGCGACGCCGACGCCATCGTCGAGCCCGGGTACGCCCCGGGGTCGGTCGTGGTCGAGGTCACGCACGGCCGCGACGACGAGGTCGGCCGGGAGGTCATCGCGACGAGGGACCTGTGGGCCGCCTCCTGGGAGGAGTGGGTGGAGGAGACGCTTTGCGCCCTCGCGGGGAGGGTGCGGGTCGTCGTCGACCGCCGCGAGGGGTGAAGGATGCAGTGCGCCGAGTGTAAGGGGAGAGGGTTCTGCGGGCTTGAGCGCTGTCCGATCATGAGCAGGTTCTACGCCCGGCTCCCGGTCCGGCCGGCCGACCACTACGAGGGGGCTGCGCCGTCGGTCTTTGTGGGGAGTTACGGCTACCCGAAGGTCGCCGGGGGGCCGCTGATGATCGACGATGCCGACCACCCGCCGGACTGGGTCCGGCAGGGCCTCCTGATCGACGATATCGTCGGGATCCGGGCCCGGACGATCCGCGGTGCCGGGGAGGCGAAGGGGCTTAGCCAGAGCATCCAGGAGATCGCG
>JAGVUK010000030.1 GCA_019136335.1 Methanomicrobiales archaeon | reverse complement strand
TACGGCTGCGGCTGAACCAGACCCCGGCCTCCGGGGAGGAGGCACCTTTCGGGAACTCCTTTGAGAACGTGCTCTCGCAGCGAAAGCGGGAGGCGGACGCATTCTACGGCAACATCACCCCCCCGTCGGTCGGCCCCGATGCGGCGAACGTGATGCGCCAGGCGCTTGCCGGGATGCTCTGGACGAAGCAGTACTACCTCTACGAGGTCGACCGCTGGCTCCGGGAGCACGGCTCAGATGCCGCCGCAGGCCGGCAGATCTCAATCCGGAACACCTCCTGGTTCCACATGGTGAACGCGGACATCATATCCATGCCCGACAAGTGGGAGTATCCCTGGTATGCGGCATGGGACCTGGCATTCCATACCGTTGCCCTTGCCATGGTGGACCCGGAATTTGCCAAAAATCAGCTCGACCTGATGCTGCGCGAACGATACCTGCACCCGAACGGCCAGATCCCGGCTTACGAATGGAACTTCAGCGATGTCAATCCTCCCGTGCATGCCTGGGCCGCCCTGTTCATCTACCGCACGGAGAAGGAACTTCTTGGCGCGGGGGACGCCCGGTTCCTGGGGAGGATGTTTCAGAAACTGCTGATGAACTTCACCTGGTGGGTGAACCGCAAGGACCGCGCCGGCCAGAACGTCTTCGAGGGCGGGTTCCTCGGCCTCGACAACATCGGGGTCTTTGACCGCAGCGCGCCTCTGCCCACGGGAGGCTACCTGGAGCAGGCCGACGGGACGGCGTGGATGGCCCTCTTTGCCCAGACCATGCTGGATATTGCCGCCGAGCTCGCCGTTCACGATCCGGTCTACGAAGAGATGGCAACCAAATTCTACGAACACTTTGTCTGGATCGCATCGGCGATGAACACCATGGGTGAGAACCAGGAGGGCATGTGGGACGAAGAGGACGGGTTCTACTACGACCTCCTCCGCCTGCCCGACGGGAGCGCAACCCGTCTCAAGGTGCGGTCCCTGGTGGGGCTGCTGCCTCTCGCTGCAAGCACGGTCTTTACCCGGGAGATGATCGAGCAGATGCCGGGTTTCGTGGAGCGGGCTCAATGGTTCAACCGGTACCATACGCGCATGGCGTCCACCATCTCCAGCATCGGCCGGCCCGGCGTCGGAGGACGGCTCCACCTCTCGCTGCTCACCGAAGAGAGGCTCCAGAAGGTTCTCTCACGGATGCTGGACGAGAACGAATTCCTGAGCGACTACGGGATCCGGTCCCTTTCCCGCGCACACCTGCACAACCCCTATGTCTTTTACCAGGACGGGCAGGAGCACCGGGTGCAGTACCTGCCGGCGGATTCCGATACAGGCATGTTCGGCGGGAACTCCAACTGGCGAGGGCCGATATGGTTCCCGATGAATGTCATGCTGATCCGGGCGCTGTTAAACCTCTATGCGTATTACGGGAATGATTTTACGGTAGAATGCCCGACAGGGTCGGGAAACCAGATGAACCTCTACCAGGTGAGCGAGGAGATTGCACGGCGCCTGACCCGGGTGTTCCTCCGCGACGAGAGCGGCCGGCGCCCGGTCTTCGGCTACGCCCAAAAGTTCCAGGACGACCCCAACTGGCGCGACTACCTCCTCTTCTACGAGTACTTCCACGGCGACAACGGGGCCGGGATCGGCGCCAGCCACCAGACCGGGTGGACGGGGCTCGTCGCCCGGATCATCCAGTTGTTCGGGTATATGACCCCCGAACAGGTACTCGGGGAAGAAGCCCGCAAGCTCGTCTACAGGAAGGAGGGTTCCGCCCCCCAACCGGTAGAGAGGCCTGCTGCCCGGTAGTGAAGGTGGTTACGGCCTGCCCGGGAGGTGCCGCGGACCGTGGACGCACGGTTCGCGACTCACATCTCCCCCGCATCGGTTCGTTCCCGGCGGAGCCGGTGTTCCGGGATGGTGGAGATACGTATATATGGTGGCAGTGATCCCTCCGCATGGTGTTGTTATGGTTAACACGCAGTTCGGTGCCGGCACCTATGAGTCCGGCTCTGCTCTGGCCCCGTCACGCTGGCTCGTGCTGCTGCTCGGCGTTATCGCGGTCATCTTTGGCGTTCTCTTCTTCATCTACCCCATCCCGACGCTGACGCTCCTCGTCACGTTCCTCGGCCTATACTGGTTATTCAACGGTATCGTCGCGTTCATCGGCCTATTTACGGACAAAACCGGCCGGGGCTGGAAACTGCTGGTCGGTATCCTCGGCGTCGTTGCAGGAATCCTCGTGCTCGCCTATCCACTCTACAGCGCCGTTCTCATCCCGACCGTCTTTGCCATCGTCATCGGCGTGGAGGGGCTTATCATCGGGGCTGTCTATATGGCGCAGGGGTTCTCCGGTGCCGGGTGGGGGACCGGGGTCCTCGGTATCCTGAGCATCATCTTCGGCCTGATCCTGATCGTAAACCCGTTCGTCGCCGCTGTCGGCCTGGTGCTGCTGCTTGCGGGGCTCGCCATCGTCGGCGGCATCGCGGCCATCATATTTGCGTTCCGGCTGCCGGGGTGACCGGAGAGGGGGGCCGGATCGGTGACCCTGGCCTGCAGGCACGACCTCTCCCCTCTTTGCCCGTAAAGAAGCGTATCCTGCTACTATTTTCTCCCGTATGGGGGCGTGCGGGGGCGCCGTTGCGTGATACCTGGTTCGCCGCAATGCATCGGGATAATTATATATAATTCCTGTTATCACCCGGCACCGGGCAGCCACTCTGCCCTGGAGATGGATATGAAGAAAACGGGGATACTGTTCGTTGCGCTGGTCCTCATCCTGGCCTGTGCCGGTGCCGGATGCGTCCAGCCGTCTGAAAAGGAGGCGGAGGCGCAGCTCTGCCAGGACCTCGGAGAGCTCGGAGCAGCGCTTGAGAATATGGAGAACACCACCCTGAGATCTTCTGTCGGAGATATCCGGGATGGGCGGGACCAGGTCAAGTCGGCCATGGAGAAGGTCAGGGATTCCGCAGCAGAGGTCGCCAACATCCGGCTCGACAGGCTCAACGCGGCGTATGAAGACCTCGACCGGGCCGTGCAGGACCTCCCCGACGATGCGACCGTCCCGGAGGCCATCCAGACAATCCGCCCGTATGTGCAGGCCGTCCGGGACGAACAGCGGAACCTTTACGCAGACCTGAACTGCACGGGGTAGTGGGCGCCGCGAGAGTTGGTTTGCAGCAGAAAACGTGAAGAGCGACCTTGCGGGTATCGGCAGGGGAGATGAGAACCATGATGCGAAGAAGAGCGGAAGGCGGCCTTAAGGGGCGCGAAGAGGCCGGCGGGACGCACCGGTATAAGATGCGCGAGAAACTCGTCTCCATCGGGGACGACTACTGGATCGAGGACGCGGCGGGAGAGCGGGCGTTCAAGGTGGACGGAAAAGCGCTCCGGGTGAGGAACACCCTGATCATCCAGAGCAAGGAGGGGAAGGACCTCTACAAGATCCAGGAGCGGATGCTCCGGATCAAGGATACGATGGAGATCGAGAGGGGCGAAGGCGGCACGGCGGCGACGATCAAGAAGGCGCTGATCGCGCCGCTCCGGGACCGGTGGACGGTCAGCATCCCCGGGCAGGAGGACTGGGAGGTTCAGGGGAACATCCTCGACCACGAGTACCGGATCGAGGCCGGGCGGCGGGAGCGGGTTGCCGAGGTCTCGAAGAAGTGGTTCCGGGTCCGGGATACCTACGGCGTGGAGGTGGAGCCGGGCCACGACGATGCGCTCGTCCTTGCCGTGACGGCGGCGATCGACCAGATGGCGCATTGATCCGGGCCGTGATGGGAGAAGAAGAGAGCTATGGGCGGGGCTGGTTCGAGGAGGCGGGGCACTGAATCCGGTGCTTATTTGAAGGTTTGAGGATATCTGATTTATAATTACCTTTTTATATTTGATTGAGTATCCTGATTTCGACCCGCCTCAGGTGTGCGCACTTCCAGAGAGACGAGACGTTCGCAGGCAGAGTTGCTCTGTCGCTGCATTCGTATTCTGGCACGATGGCAATGGATCACGGGTGCGGGCAGACAATCTATGCATCTGTCATAGGAGGAATGGGAAAATGGCTGAAGTTATGTATGGGCCGATGCAGCTCCTGGTCATCGGGTTCAAGAACCCGGACTTCCACGGCCAGATCCGGCAGGCGCTTGGGTCGGCGATGGAAGCGGGTGTCGTCAGGCTGATCGACGTCCGGTTCGTCTGGAAGGATGTGGACGGGAACGTCGAGGGCATGGAGGCCACGCAACTGAGCGATGAGGAGCGGCAACGCTTCGGCGCCGCCGTCGGCGCGCTCATCGGCCTTGGAGCCGGCGGCGAGGAGGGGGCACGGAGAGGTGCAGAGGCCGGCGCCACGGCGGCCGCCCAGCGGACCTTCGGTATGACCGAGGAGAATGTCCGCACAATTGCGGACACCATCCCGAACGACAGCGCCGCCGCG
>JAGVUK010000055.1 GCA_019136335.1 Methanomicrobiales archaeon | reverse complement strand
GGGTGTGGAGACACCGGGTGCCGCAGGGCATCACTCCGGGGAAGAGTGCGCTGCCTGTTCCGGGGAACTCCCACCGGAGGCATTTAGAGAGGTATTTCAGAGCGGAGGTCCTATATTCCTGGAACATCAATGGTCCCCTGGGAAATAGTATTCGCCGTCGTACCCGGCCTGATCCTCTTCTTCTATGGGATAGAGAACTTTTCCCGGGAGATTCTCGCGGTCGCGAAAGGCAGTTTCGCGAGGATCCTCGGCAGGGTGACCGAGCGGCCGATCCTCGCCGCGCTTCTCGGCGCCGTCGTCACCGCCCTCGTCCAGTCGAGCGCAGCGACGACGATCATCACCGTCAGCCTCGTCAATGCCGGGACGCTCTCGTTCACCCAGAGCCTCGGGATCATCATCGGCGCAAGCGTCGGGACGACCATCACCGCCCAGCTCGTCGCCTTCAAGATGACGGCGTTCGGGCAGGTGCTGATCCCCGTCGGTTTTCTCGTGGGGATCTTTGGGCGGCGCTACCGGTTCCTCGGGAAACCCCTCTTCTACTTTGGTCTTGTCTTCTTCAGTTTAAACCTCATCTCTACGGCGCTCGTACCGTTTCAGAACAACCCCGAGATCATCGGCCTCGTCGCGCAGTTCTCGGCGCTCCCGCTCGCCATCCTGATCGGGTTTCTCGTGACGACCATGGTGCAGTCGAGCGCTGTCACGACCGGGCTTGCCGTCGTCCTCGCCCAGCAGGGGCTGCTCACCCTCCCGCAGGCGATCCCGCTCATCCTCGGCGCACACATCGGTTCGACCACGCCGACCCTCATCGCCTCCTCCCGGATGAGCCTCCACTCCCGGAGGGCGGCGGTGGCCCACTTCACCCTCAACCTCGGGGGAGTGTTCCTGATCCTCCCGTTTATTGTGCCGTTTACCGAACTCGTGATGACGATCGGCGGGACCGAGGCGCAGATGGTGGCAAACGCACACCTTCTCTCCAACCTGATCACGGCGACAGTCTTCCTCCTCTTCATCGGGCGGTTCGGGCAGCTTGTCACGTGGCTGGTGCCCGGGAGCGAGCCCGAGATCCTGATGCGGACGCGCCACCTTGAGGACGGCGTTCCCGACGATACGCATCTTGGTTTCGAGTTGATCCAGAAGGAACTCAAGCACGCCCACGAGGTCACGCTCGACCTCTTCCGCGCGGCGATGACCTATGTTGCGACGTCAAGGGAGGCGGACTACCAGATGGTCGAGAGGCTCAAGGAGCTCAACAGCCACCTTGATAGGAGGATCGGGCAGGCCCTCCGGGAGATCTCACGAAGACAGTTAACGGATCGGGAAGCGACCGAGGTGGTCTTCCTTGTCCGGATGTCAAACGATATCGGGCGACTCGGTTATCTCGGGGCAGATCTCGGGAAATTCTTCCGGAGAGCATCCCGGAATGGAAACGGGGCTCTCACCGTTCTCGCACAGAAGACGGAGAGTGTCTACCGGATCCTTGATGAGAACATCGTCGGACTCGGGCACCTTTTCCCGGTGATCGAGGATGATACCGTCGTGGAACTCCGCGCCCGGGACGCCGAACTCCAGCGCGCCATCAACGGGCACTACCGCGAGCAGCTCATCAGTCTCCGCGGGGAGGGTAATGCCGCGGACAGCCGCTACCTCGAGGTCCTCTCCATCATCGAGGCGGCGAACGCCAAAGTACGGGATCTGCGCAAACTTGCCGAGCAGTACTCACTCGAGAAGAAGAGTGAACCGACGTCACTCCGGGTGGAGGACCCGCTTCCTCTGCGCCACCCGGTAGCCGGAGACGACGAGAAGAGAGTCGCCGACCTCCCGGTCGAGCGCCGGGTCCCCGGAATCGACGTACAGAAGGGGTGTCCCGGCGAGTTTCCCGGGCGTGGCGACCACGATCAGGTTCCGTAGCCCCGCCTTCCGGAGCACACCCGGGCTGATCTGCTGGTTCCCTCTCCCGAGGACAAACCCCTGGGCGCCGATGGGGCTCACGACGATCTTTGCCTGCGGATACCTGTCAAGAAGGGCAAGGAGCGTCCGCTCGTCGGCGTCGCGGGCGATGACCTCCCCGTTCCTGACGACGTCGACCCCAAGCAGCGTCGGGGCAAGGCCAAGCCGCTCCATGACCCGGGCCGTCGTGCTTCCGGCGCCGACGATGTAGAGTGTCTCCGGGAGCATGACCTCAGCCATGAACGCGGCGATATCGTCCTTTGCCCGCTCTTCGTCCTGCTGCTCAAAGACCTGTTTTCCTCCTTGAGTCCGCTCTCGAATGTAGGGGGCGCAGGCATATCCGTAGAGCCGGGCGGCGAGACGGCCCGAGCGGTAGGCCTCCTCGTCGACGTCCATGACCTCTGAGTCCCGGCAGGCGACCTGTCCGGCCTGCCGGATGAGGTCGGCCGCCGCCGCCGGGTTGACCGCAAAGACCGCCGAGTACATCTTCACCCCGGCCGGGATCCCGAGGACCGGAACCGTTCGGCCGACGACGTCGAAGACGTCCCTTGCCGTCCCGTCCCCGCCGCAGAAGACGACGAGATCGACCCCGGCATCGAGGAACGCCCGGCACGCGGCCTTTGTGTCGGCGGCGCTCGTCGACCCCTCTGGCCGGTAGAGGATGGTGTAGCGGTCGATTCCTGCACCGGTGAGGGCGTCCTCGCCCATCGGCGCGGCACAGGTACACCACGCGATATCGTCTTTTTTGAGGAGGGAGAGGGCCTGCACCGCCCGGCCGCGGGCACGGGGAACCGCCCCGCGCCGGAGCGCCTCCTCTGTCTGCCCGTCCGTCCCCGCAAGCCCCACAGCACCGCCCATCCCGGCGATGGGGTTGATCAGAAACCCGACGGTCTTCTTCATCCCTCAACTCTTTCGCGCCGGAGCATATCAGGACCGGGGTCGGGGGCGAGCGCATCCCGCATTGCCCTTATCGCCGCGTGGAGGGCTTCGCAGATCCCGGCCTCATCGCCGGGATGCTCTTCGATGATCCTGACAAGCGCGCTCCCCACGATGACGCCGTCGGCCCCGGCGGCTGCGACCGCACGGGCGTGCTCCGGGCGCGAGACCCCGAACCCGACGGCGAGCGGAAGGTCCGTCTTCTCCCGGACCGCGCCGACCAGCCCGGCGATACCGGGGGAGAGCCGGTCGCGCTCGCCGGTAACCCCCTCAAGCGATATGAGGTAGACAAACCCGGAGGCCCCCTGAAGGATCGCGCGCTGCCGCTCCGGCGACGTCGTCGGGGCGATGAGGACAATCCGGTCGACGCCGTGCCGGAGGGCGGACGGCGCGACCTCGCCCGATTCCTCGGCGGGAAGGTCGACGATGAGGACGCCGTCCGCACCGGCGGCCGCGGCCTCCGCGAAGAACCGGTCGACCCCCCGGCGGTAGACGATGTTATGGTAGGTAAAGAGGACGACCGGGAGATCAGGCGCATACTCCCTGACCTGCCGGACGAGCGAAAAGACGTCGTCCGGCGTGGTGCCCGCCCGGAGGGCACGCACATGCGCCCGCTCGATCACGGGGCCGTCCGCCACCGGATCCGAGTAGGGGACGGCGATCTCGAGGAGGTCGACGCCCGCATCGATCATCGTCACCATCACCCCAAACGACTCCCTGATACCGGGGTCTCCGGCGACGGTAAAGCCGATGAAGACCGGTCTTTTCCGGGCAAAGAGCCCGGCAATCCGGCTCATCTCAGACCTCCGTGAAGATTCGCGACGTCGGCGACATCCTTGTCGCCCCTCCCCGAGAGGTTGACGATCATGATGCCGTCCCGGTCGAGGTCGCCCGCCGCCCGGAGAGCGTAGGCGACCGCGTGGGCGGACTCGAGCGCCGGGATGATCCCCTCGGTGCGGGAGAGGTACCGGAAGGCATGGAGGGCTTCGGCGTCGGTGACCGCCTCGTAGCGGACCCTCCCGGAGTCCTTCAGCATGGCGTGCTCGGGCCCCACGGAAGGGTGGTCGAGGCCCGCGGCGACGGAGTGCGTCTCAAGCGCCTGGCCGTCGTCGTCCTGGAGGAGGTAGGAGAGCGCCCCCTGGAAGACCCCGACCGAACCCCGCGAGAGCGAAGCCCCGTGACGGCCGGTATCGAGCCCTTCGCCGCCCGCCTCCACGCCGACCAGCGCAACGTCGTCGTCTGCAAACGGGTGGAAGATGCCGATCGCGTTCGAACCCCCGCCGACGCAGGCGACGACGGTATCGGGGAGCCGTCCCTCCCGTTCGAGCACCTGCCGCCGTGCCTCCCTGCCGATCACCGACTGGAAGTCACGGACGATCCGGGGGAAGGGGTGCGGGCCGACGCAGGAGCCGAGCAGGTAGTGGGTATCCCGGAGGTTCGCCACCCAGTCGCGCATCGCGGCGTTGATGGCGTCTTTGAGCGTCCGCGTCCCGGACGCGACCGGGACGACCCGGGCGCCGAGGAGCTCCATCCGGAAGACGTT
>JAGVUK010000084.1 GCA_019136335.1 Methanomicrobiales archaeon | reverse complement strand
TGCATCCATTTGGACTTATCGAAGACCTTGGTTCTGAGTAGGTTTATGCCGTCTGCGCTCATTCAGATCAGTAATGATTAGGGAGTTCCTCTACAAATACTACATCGATCCCATTCGTTACGGCCAGCCGTATACGCTCGTCGATACGCTGACCTACGCCCTGATCCTCATCGCAGCGGTCTACCTTGTCTACCGGGGGCTCCGGCGCTATAAGATTGCCATCGACGACGAACTGGTGCTTGCAACCATGCCCTTCGTCGTCCTCGGCGGGCTGCTGCGGGTCGTCGAGGATACCGGCATGATCACATCGGACTTCCGGTTTCTCCTGATCACACCCCTGATCTTCTTCACGATATTTGTGGTTGCGGCGGTCGCCCTCTTCGCGGGGAAAATCGCTGAGAACGAAGGAATCGTCGCCCGCTACAGCCGGGTCTACGGGGGGGTGGGCATCGCCGCCTGCGTCGCAGCCGGTGCGGCGCTCGTCTGGTTCGGGCTCACCGAGACGAAGATCGCGCTCGACGTCCTCGCCGCCATCCTCGCGCTCGCGTCGGTCACGTCGCTCGCCCTCTGGGCTCTCCTCGTCTACGGCGCAAAGTGGGAGTATGCCTCGAACATCCTCTACAAACTCCTCATCTTCGGCCATATGCTGGACGCGAGCGCGACAAGCTACGGCATCGAGATCCACCCCGTCCATTACGTCGAGCAGCACGTCGTGGGCTCGAACCTGATCGAGGCGACCGGCACTGCGTTCTCGATGTTTCTCCTCAAGATCGTGGTGATCATCCCCGCCATTTATATCCTCGAACAGTACCGGCGGGAGGGGAACCCCGATCTCTGGCACCTCATATTGCTCGCGATGATCGTCGTCGGCATGGCGCCCGGGATACGGGACATGGTGCGGATGGTGCTCTATGTCTGAACGCCCCATCACCCGGGCCACGATCTTTGCGGCCGCCGTCTTTGCCGTCTCGGTCGGCCTCGGCGTCGTTGCCGTAGCCCGCGATCCGGCGGTCGGCGTGGAGGTCATGACCCTCTTCCGCGACCAGGTCGCAGGCCAGCTCCTCTCCGACTCCCCGGCGGTGCTCGCGGGCAAGATCTTCTTAAACAACCTCGGCACCTGTCTCCTCCTCTTCCTCGGAGGCGCATCCCTCGGCATCGTCACCCTGCTGATCCTTACGGTCAACGGGCTCCTGATCGGTGCGGTGATGGAGCTCGTGCGGCAGCAGCAGGGCCTCCTCTTCGTCGCGGCGGCACTCGTCCCGCACGGCATCTTCGAGATCCCTTCCTTCCTCATCGCCGGGGGCCTCGGGCTCCTCCTCGGACAGGAACTCATCGCCGAGTGGCACGGGAGAGGCGATGCCGCTGCCAGAGCCCTGCCTCTCGCCCGCCTCTTTCTCCGGGTCGTCGTCCCGCTCCTCGCGGTTGCCGCGATTGTGGAGGCATTTATTACGCCGGCAGTCCTAAGTGTGATCATATAAAGCAGGCAGATCAACAATTTTTGAGGTACGAGACGGATGGAAGAAGATACAGGCGCACTTCCCCGGAAAAACGATTTTTCCGAGTGGTATAACGAGGTTCTCTGGCGAGCCGAGATCATGGACGTCCGCTACCCGGTCAAGGGGCTGTACGTCTGGTATCCCCACGGGTTCGCCATCAGGAAGCGTGCATACGGCATACTCCGGGACCTGATGGACCGCGACCACGCGGAGACGATGTTTCCCCTCCTGATCCCCGAGACCGAGTTCATGAAGGAGGCCACGCACATCAAGGGGTTCGAGGACGAGGTCTACTGGGTCACCCACGGCGGCAAGAACGAGCTCGACGTGCCGCTCGCTCTCCGGCCCACGAGCGAGACGGCCATCTACCCGATGTACTCGCTCTGGATCCGGTCCCACACGGACCTCCCCCTTAAACTCTACCAGATCGTCAATACGTTCCGCTACGAGACGAAACACACCCGCCCGCTCATCCGTCTCCGGGAGATCACGTCATTTAAGGAGGCACACACCGTGCACGCGACACGCGAGGAGGCGGAGGCGCAGGTCGAGGCCGCGCTCGCCCTCTATCAGGAGTTCTACGAGAGTCTCCGGGTGCCGGTGATCGTATCCCGCCGCCCGGCCTGGGACAAGTTCCCGGGCGCCGACTACACCATCGCGGTCGACACTATCATGCCTGATGGAAAGACCCTCCAGATCGGGACGGTGCACATGCTCGGCGACCACTTCTCCCGGACCTACGATATCACCTACGAGGACGCGAACGGGGAGCGGCAGTATGCCTGCCAGACCTGCTACGGTATATCCGAGCGGTCGATTGCAGCCGTGATCAGCGTCCACGGCGACGACAAGGGGCTCGTGCTGCCGCCGGAGGTCGCGCCGATCGAGATCGTCATCGTGCCGATCATCGTCGGGAAACGGCGCGACGAGGTGCTCTCGGCTGCAGCGGCGCTCGAGGAGGATCTCCGGGACGCCGGGTTCGTCGTGAAACTGGACGACCGGGACTTGCGCCCGGGCGCGAAGTACTACCACTGGGAGATGCGCGGTGTTCCGTTGCGGCTCGAGCTCGGGCCGCGCGACATCGACGCGAACACGGTCGTCGCCGTGACCCGGGACGGCCATAAGATCACCCTCGACCGGCGGGGCGTCGTTGAAGGAGTAATCTCGGCCCTTGCGGAGTTCAGGAGGGGGATTCTGCAGGCGGCACGGCAGGCGATGGCCGACCGGATCACCGTGGCGGCAACCCTTGACGAGACCGCCCTCGCGGTGAAGGACGGGGTTGCGGTCGTCCACTGGTGCGGGTCGCAGGAGTGTGCGGAAAAGATTGAGGCGGCGGTGGATGCGAGCATCCTCGGGTCCGACATCCGGTCAGACCTGATCGCCGTCTCCGACGGCCCGTGCATCGCCTGCGGCGGGAACGGCACGTCTACCCTGGTTGCCCGGACCTACTGATCAGCAGGACGGGCAGATATACGTCCGGGGGTGCTCGGGGGACGAGAGGTCTCCCGAGATGACTGCTTTTCCCCCGGAGAAGAATATCCTGCCGCATTTTGAGCATCGTTTCGGGAGCAGCCGTTCCCAGCGGCTCATCGGAACTTCCAGAGTGAACTGCATCTTCTCCGCGTCGGCGGGGTTGCACTGGGCGAGCTCCTCATACCGGGAGAGGACCTGCATGACCTGGAGCGGGTTTGCTCCCTCGCTGCAGAACCGTCTGAAGATAAAAAATTGAAGGATCATCCACCCAAGGTCAGAGCGCTCGAGGGTCTCCTCGTACTCGCTGCAGGTCCCGTCGTCTTCGTCGAGGGAGTACCCGCAGAGGGGACAGCGCCCGCCCACGAGTTCGTCCAGGAAGACCTCTTCATGGCAGCTGGGACAGGTGGTGTGGGGGGTATGCATTCTGGAAGTCATGGTTGTACTGGCCTCATACCTTTTACTCTTCCAACGGCACAAGGCAGAGCCGCACGCCGTTTGAAAGCATTCCACGCAATCTGCGCGGTCTCTACGATTGCCTTGAGGTTTTACTACGTATTGCGTTCGTGGTGCTCTTATACGTGTCGAATGCGGTTGCCCGGATCCACCTCCCCGGGGGGTGTGCCGGCCGGGGCGGCGCGGCGCTCAACCTCCCGCTGCCCGGAGACCTCCGGCCTGCTCGAGTACCGTCGGGGACGGGCGTGGCCGGCAGGAGCCCGGCCCACCGGGAACGGGCGACCACAACCCCTGAGGGGGAAGTGTTTTCAAAAACTGAGCCGCGAAAGAGTCTTTCAGGGTATATTTTTATAGATTGGCGGGATACCCTGCGCGCATGGCATCCCCGGCAGCATCTGAAGTCTACGTCATCGACGCATCGGATCGCAACCACGCTATTGAGACGCTCTGGCGCGAGGTCGGGCCCCCTGCCTTCGACGGGAAAGACGTCGCGGTCAAGGCGAACTTCAACAGCGACGACCCGTTCCCCGCCACAACTCATCCCGATACTCTGGAGGCCATCCTCGGGCTGGCCCTTGATGCCGGCGCCCGGACGATCCGGCTCGGGGAGCGGAGCGGGATGGGCGAGACCCGTGCGGTCTTGAAGAACCGGGGAGCCGTCGGCGTCGCGGCCCGGGTGGGGGCGGAGGTGGTGGCGCTCGACGATCTGCCCCCGGAAGGGTGGGAGGCGGTCCCCCCGGACGGCCTCCACTGGAAACAGGGGTTCCTGATCGCCCGGCTCTTCCGGGAGGCCGATGCGGTGATCCAGACCTGCTGCTTAAAGACCCACCGGTTCGGCGGGCACGTCTCCCTCTCGCTGAAGAACCCGGTCGGGGCCGTGGCGAAGAAGAACCCCGAAGGCGGCTACAACTACATGGCGGAACTGCATGCCTCGCCGCACCAGCGCCGGATGATCGCCGAGATCAACCGGTTCTTCCCCTGCGCGCTCGCCATCATGGACGCGACGGAGGGGTTCTCGACGGG
>JAGVUK010000128.1 GCA_019136335.1 Methanomicrobiales archaeon | reverse complement strand
ATGAGACGACGGGGGACTGCAGGTTCCGGACATTCGGGGACCGGGTGTTCACCTGCATCATATACGGCGACACCCGGGGGCAGAAACCCTCCTTCACCCAGGCCGGGCGGCACGGCCTGGTGGCGGAGAGGATAGCCGGGGAGGAGGAGATCCTCTTTGTCATCCATACCGGCGATTTCGTCTGCGACGAGTCGGAGTGGGACGAGTTCTTCGCCGTAGCAGGGCCGGTGCTCAGGAACACGACCCTGGTGCCGGTGGCGGGCAACCACGACGGGTCGGCGGAGGCCTTCTCCGCCATCTTCGGCCTACCACCCTGCTACTCCTTCGACGCCGGCAGCCTCCACGTGACTGTCCTCGACAGCAACGACCGGGCATGGGCAGACATGGAGAGGCAGACCGCATGGTTGGAGGAAGACCTCGCATCTCCCCTGCCCCGGAAGATCGTGGCGTTCCACCACCCACCGTTCAGTTCCGACCGGAAACATCCCGGCGGCGATCTGGCGATCAGGGCCGAGTGGAGCGACATCCTCTCGCAAAACGGTGTCGATGCGGTCTTTAGCGCGCACACCCATGCCTATGAGCGCTACCGGGCGGGCGGAACGGAGTACTTCGTCGTCGGGTGCGGCGGTGCCCCGCTCTACCCGCTCTCCGGGGAGAAGCCTGAGGGGTACCAGGCAGGCCGCGAAGGGACGCTTGGCTACGTCCGGGCCACCGTCAGCCCGGAATCGATCGGCATAGAGATGGTGCCGGTCGCAGAGGTCAGGGAGGACGATGGGGTGACGATGCACCCGGGAGGGGCCGTCATCGATACCGTCCGCCTCCCGGCGGGCACGGCCGGCGGGTGGTGGAGCGCGCTCGCATCCATCCCCGGCGTACCGGAACTATTCGGATTATGGAGACGATGATCATGCAGAAGAAACTGATATGGACGCTGCTCGCGCTCCTCTGCGTGAGCATGCTGGCGGGCGCCGCCGATGCGGCGCCGACAACCGAACTGCACGTTGCAAAGATCGCATCCGATGGGGTTACCGTCATAAACGAGACAACGGTCGACTACCGCTGGATGGAGAAGAACCTCCAGGTCCTCGGTGACGGCGCAACCCACTATTACCACCAGGGGCCGGTCTTTGAGGGGGACAAGTGGGATCCCCTGGAGACGACGAACTTCAAGGACAGGGGGGCCGTGAAGGGAACGAACATACGCGACCTCGCCGAACTGGCCGGCGGCGCCGGGCCCGGAGACGAGATCATGGTCCGGGCGGCGGACGGCTACCACATTGAGTTCGCCTACCGAAACGTCTACGAACCCGACCCGCGCCAGGGGCCCATAGGGATCTGCTGGTACAACGGCGCCGAAGCAGGAGCAGGTGAGCGGCAGGGGTGCGGCTACGTCCCTGACTACTACACCGGGATGCGTCTCGTCTTCTTCGCGGACAACTCGACCAACAGCGAGGGGCTCAACGTCTACGGAAACTGGGACATGCACGAGACCCTCCCCGAATCGGCGCAGCACTTTTACGACCTCTACCCCTCCACCGGCGGCCTCACGGTGAAATGGGTGGACGAGGTCCGGGTCTACACCGGGGGTTTCCCGGGCGAACGGGGGGCCCTTGCGGGATCCCTCAACACCCCGGAGGCGAAGGCGACGACGGAACCGGCGAAAGCCCCGCTCTCCCTCGTGGTGACGCTCACAGCGGCACTCGGGGCGGCGGTGCTCCATGCCCGGAGAGGGGCGTGAGTCTGGTGCGCCGGGCCTGTCTCCCCCTCATCCCGGTGCTGATCGGTGTTCTGGCCCTCGCGGCCGGGTGCACCGGTACCGGGTCCGCTGACGACTACCCGGCCTGGAACCTGACGCTTGCCGGGGACCAGGAGCGGGTGCTCACCCATCCCGAACTCAGGGCGCTCCCGGCCGCCGAAGGCTACGGCTACTCGGTCTCGACGGTGGGCATCAAATACGGCCCGAACCGCTACCGCGGCGTGCTCCTTGCCGATCTCATCGAGATGGCGGGCGGCGCCGGCACGGACGACCTGATCTACGTCTCCGCAGAGGACGGCTATCTCTGGGTCTTCGATAGGGACCAGGTGAACGGAAAGGAGTTCTTCACCTTCGATGAGAACCTCCGGGAAGTCACCCCGCCGCCGCTCCGCGTGATCCTGGCCTACGAGCAGGATGGAAAACCGCTGGCCTACGAAGACGGCGGACCGCTCCGCCTCGTCGTCATCAGCGAGAACTCCGACGTCATCACCGAAGGGAGCTCGTGGGTGAAATGGGTCGACCGGATCGAGGTCCACAGAAAATGAACCGTTCTCCGGCCCTCGCCGTGCTCGTCCTCGCCGTGTTCGCGGCATCTGCAGGCTGCACCGACACAGGCTCGGAGCGCACCACGCTAATGGTGATACCGGCAGGCAGCCTCCTTGCCCCGCTCGAGGATATAGAGGCCGCCTTCGAGAGCCAACACCCGGAGATCGATGTCAGGATCGAGGGGCACGGGAGCATCCAGGCTATCCGGCAGGTGACGGATCTCAGAAGGGAGGTCGACGTCGTTTTGGTCGCTGACGCCTCGCTGATCCCGGATATGATGTACCTGCCGATGAGCGAGGGAGAGGGGAATTACACCGACTGGTACGTTCCCTTTGCGGGGAATGAGGTGGTGGTCGCGTACACCGGCCGGAGCGCCGGGGCGGACGAGATCACGGCGGAGAACTGGTACCGGGTCCTCTCCCGCCCGGGCGTGCGGGTAGGGTTCTCAAACCCCATGCTTGATGCCTGCGGCTACCGGGCGATCATGGTGACGGCGCTTGCAGAGGAGCATTACGGTGAACCCGGGCTCTTTGAGGCCGTCATCGGCGGCTCCTTCAACCCGCCCATCACGGCAGTCCGGACAGATGGTATAACGACGATCGCCCTGCCGGAACGGATGAGGCCGGCGGACGAGAAGGTCGCCGTCCGGGATGGGAGCATCTACCTCCTCTCGCTCCTTGATGCCGGCGGGATCGATTACGCCTTTGAGTACCGGAGCGTCGCGGAGGAGCACGGGCTCCGGTGGATCGACCTTCCCCCCCCGATCAACCTCGGTTCTGCGGAGCACGCCGACGACTACCGGAGGGTGCACGTGAACCTCGGGTTCCAGCGGTTCCGGTCCATCGGGAGCGAGCGGATCGGGCAACCGATCGTCTACGCGATGACCGTCCCGAGAAATGCGCCGCATCCCGACGAAGCGCGAATGTTTGTGGACTTTGTCCTCGACGCGTTCCGTGAAGGAAAGGCCGGATGGCCCGACCCGGTGCGGCCGGATCCGGAGGCTGCCACGGTGTACCATGCTACGGATTGACAAACCTTTTCCGCACCGGCCGCCCATGTAGAGGTAGCGTATGCCCGGCGGCGCGGCTCGAGCAGGTCACACCGTATCACCGCCGGGAGGACCGCAACCGTATAACGGATGCCAGGCAGCATGCGGCCGGCACAATACCGATGGGATATTATGTTCTGGAACAGAGCAATGGAGACAATCCGGCCTGAAGAACTCGCGGCTCTTCAACTGAAGCGGCTGAAATGGACGCTTCGTCAGGCACAGGAAGTAGGGCTATACCAGAAAAAGTTCAAGGAAGCGGGCATCTCGCCGGACGATATCAGGACGCTTGACGATGTGGAAAAACTCCCGTTTACCTACAAAAAGGAACTTCAGGCCGGATACCCGTTCGGCCTCTTTGCGGTCCCCCTAAAAGAGATCATCCGGATCCATACCACGTCCGGCACGACGGGGAAACCGACCGTCGTCGGCTACACCCGGCAGGACCTGGAAAACTGGTCCGAACTGATCGCGCGGAACATGACGATGATCGGTCTTGGGGAGGACGACATCTTCCAGAACGCGGTCAATTACGGCCTCTTCACCGGCGGCCTCGGGTTCCACTACGGCGCCGAGAAGATCGGGATGACGGTGATCCCGAGTGCAACGGGAAACACCCGCCGCCAGATCGAGATGATCGAGGACTTCGGGGTGACCGCCATCCACTGCACGCCAAGTTACGCCCTCCACCTTGCCGAGGTGGCCGAGTCGATGGGAAAGACGCTCGACACCCTCAAGACCGGGATCTTCGGGGCGGAACCCTGGTCGGAGAACACGCGGGTGGAACTGGAGCGGCGCCTCGGGGTGAGGGCTTACGACAGTTACGGCCTCTCCGAGATGTACGGTCCGGGGGTGGCGTTCGAATGCCCGGAGCACAACGGGCTCCATCTCTGGCACGACTGCTACCTTGCAGAGATCATCGATCCTGAGACCGGCGAACGACTCGCTCCCGGTGAGCGGGGAGAACTCGTCATCACGCCGCTCGTCAAAGAGGCCCTGCCGCTCGTCCGCTACCGCACCGGCGACGTCACCCGGCTGATCGAGGGCGCGTGCGCCTGCGGGCGCGGGCAGAGGATCGAGCGGATCACGGGCCGGAGCGACGACATGCTGGTNNNNGACGAGATGACGATCGAGGTGGAGATGACCCGGGCCGGGTTCTCCGGCGAGCTCCAGGACCTCGCCCGCGTCCAGAAGAAGATTGTCGGCGAACTCCACAGCACCCTCGGCCTCCGGACCGCGGTGAAACTGGTGGAGCCCGGGTCGCTGCCCCGGTTCGAGGGGAAGGCAAAGAGGGTCATCGACCGCCGGGGGGCCGTCTGATGGCGCCCTGGAACCGGCAGATCGAGGTTATGCCGACCGACGAACTGCGGCAGCTCCAGTACAGGCTCGCAAAGTCGCTCATCCGGCGGCTCTACGAGACGAGCGAGTTCTACCGACGACGGATGAAGGAGCACGATGTTCGGCCCGACGATATCGGGTCGCTTGCGGATATCGGGAAACTCCCGTTTATGTATAAGGGAGACCTCCGCGATAACTACCCTGACGGCCTCTTCTGCGCACAAAAGGATGAGCTGGTCCGCCGACCGTCGTCGGCTACACCCGGCAGGACATCGAGAACTGGAGCGAGTCGCTGGCGCGCGCGTTCTCCTCCTGCGGCCTCGGGCGCGGGGACGTGCTCCAGGTGAGTTACGGCTACGGCCTCTTCACCGGCGGCCTCGGCGTCCACTACGGCGCCGAGAGGGTCGGCGCAACCGTCCTCCCGACAAGCGTCGGGAACACCGAGCGGCAGATCGAGCTGATGCAGGACCTCCACACCACCGCCATCGCCTGCACCCCCTCCTACCTCCTCCACATGGGCGAGGTGGCGGAGAAGATGGGCGTCTCGATCAAGAACGACACCGATCTCCGGATCGGCATACTCGGCGCAGAACCCTGGTCGGAGCAGATGCGGGGCCGGCTTGAGGAGTGGCTCGGTATCCGCGCCTACGACATCTACGGCACGAGCGAACTCTCCGGGCCCATGTTCACCGAGTGCTCCGAGCAGCAGGGCATTCATATATGGGGCGACATCGCCCTCGTCGAGGTCGTCGATCCCGAGACCGGCGAGGCGCTCCCACCCGGCGAACGGGGCGAGATGGTCGTCACCATGCTCCAGAAGGAGGCGTTCCCCCTGGTCCGCTACCGGATCGGAGACATCACGGTCCTGGACGAGGAGCCCTGCGCCTGCGGGCGGACTCATCCGCGGATCCGCCGGATCCAGGGGCGCGTGGACGACATGCTGATCGTCAGGGGCATCAACGTCTTCCCCTCACAGGTGGAGCACGTGCTGCTCGAGATACCCGAGGTCGGCAGGCACTTCCAGATCGTCATCGACCGGAAGGGCGCGCTCGATACCATGCTCGTGCGGGTGGAGGTGAGCGAGGAGGCGTTCTCCGACAAGATCACCGAACTCATGGTGATCAAGAAGGCGGTGGAGCACCGCCTCAAGACCACGCTGAACGTCGCCGTGGGCGTCGAACTGGTCGAGCCGGGAACCCTCCCGCGCTTTGAGGGCAAGTCAAAGAAGGTTGTCGACAGGAGGTCATTGTAATGGAGAAATCATACATCATCAAACAGATCTCAATCTTTTCGGAGAACCGCCCGGGGCGCCTTGCGGCGGTCGCCGGTGCGCTGCGGGATGCGGGAATCAACATATTTGCGTTCAGTATCGCCGAGGCAAACGGGTTCGGTGTCGTCAGGGCGCTCGTCAACCGGCCGGAGGATGCTCACCGGACGCTGACGGGGCT
>JAGVUK010000291.1 GCA_019136335.1 Methanomicrobiales archaeon | reverse complement strand
TATTCAGCCACCCCCCGGGCATAAGCCTCGTCGGCAGGCGAGGGACCCGATGCATCGAGCGTTTTCGTATCCTGTGGTGTGGTAGTGCATCCAGCCGCAAGGAGGAGCAGGAGTGTAGAGATGACTAGAAGAGCGGTAGTTGAACGGTGATTCATAGAAGGGAGAAGATGTGGATTGACGATAAGCTTTTCTGTTTTACTCGACTGTTATCCGGGGAGATTGAGGGATTTGCGGCTTTTAGTCAGGCAACCCTCCTGGGGCACGACGATATGGCAATGCTCAAAGAGCGGATGGAGAACACATCGTTCATCGTCCTCGGGCCGTCGGTGTACGCGGTCAACGTCTCCGGGCATATGAAGACGTTCTTCGACCGCCTGGCGGTCTGGCTCCACATGATGCGGCTCGCCGGGAAAGCCGGCGTAACCGTTGCGACCGCAGCGGGATACGGCCTTGTTGAGGTGCAGAACAATCTCGGAATGATGATGACGTCGCTCGGGGTCAAGATCGCCGGAACGCTCGGGTCGTACGGATCGCTTCCCGGGCACCTGTACGACCTCGACGGGGCACAGAGCGACGCCCGCACGCTGGTCGATGCGGCGTACCCCCACGTGATGGGAGAGCGTGCCGTCACCACCGACGAATACCCGGGAGAGGTCTTCGCTGTCATGAGACATAAGAAATGGTATGGCGCTGAGAGGGGCTGGGCGGTCCTTGCACGGTACCGTGTGAGCGTGACGGTCCGCTATGCCGATGAGAGCATTATCGACGAGTTCCGGAGACTGCTGCGGAGGACCTGGCCCGGAAGGACGATTTCATCATCGTAAACTACCTCAGGATGGCTGGCGGGCAGGAAGGCGGGGACCATTTCTCCCCGATTGCCGCATACGATGAAGGGTCGGGCCGGCTCCTGGTCCTCGATGTCACCGGGTACAGGTATCCCACGGTCCGGGTCTCGGCGGAGGAACCCTTTTTGGGGTGAATGCCATCGGTCAAGATGTGGAGAAGCGACGGGGTTCATCTCCGTTGCGTTCGGATCCGGGAGATGAGGGCGCTCGCGGCAGCGAACTCACCCTGGCGACTGCTCCTCATATCCAGAGGAGCCACCGCTCAAGACCGTCCCGACGTGAGACTTCACGGCACAGTTCTGATGCCAAAAAATTCTGAGGGAGGGGAACCGTCAGGCAGCCCCGGCCGGCCCCTCCGCAGACCCCCGGCGGCGGTCAAGCGCCCACCCGACCAGCAGCACAAGAGCCGAGAGGGGGAGCGCGATGACGAGAGGGTCCACGTCCTGCCAGGGCGCGGGAAGAACCGCCGGCACCCCGAAGAGGAAGGCGGAGATCCCGAGCGCTGCCGACTCCTTGATGTGGACAAAAGCGGTCCACAGGAACCAGGCGGCTGCTCCGGCGACCAGGCTCATCTTTGCGGCGTAAAGCGACGGCCTGTTGCTGTACATCGCGTGGGCGTAGGCCGGCAGGAACGCCGATGCGCAGAGGCCCATGAACATCGCCGTCGCCCGCGCAATGATGCTGCCGGGCATGATGAAGGCAAGAATGATGCTCGCGACGATCATGACGACGGTCGCCGCCTGAATCCGCCTCATGGACGCTCCCCCGGAGCCGGTGCGCCGCACCATGTCAAACCCGAGCGACGTCCCCATAACGTGGAAGAGGGAACTGAGCGTGGACATCGCGGCGGCAAGGAGGGCCAGCATGAAGATGACGATGAAGAGGTCCGGCATCGACGCGTTGATGAAGTTCGGTATGATCGTGTCGACGTTGCCGTCGGTGGCGGCCGCGAGAGCGATCACGCCCCGGGTCCGGTAGAAGTATACGTTCGTGAGCGCGCCGACCGTGAAGGCGACCCCGGTCATCATCAGGATGAATGGTCCGCCGACAAGGACCGCACGGTTCAGCGCTCTGCTGTCCCTGACGGTCATGAACCGGACCACAAGTTGAGGCTGCGCCAGCACCCCGATGCCCACCCCGAGAACGAGCGTCGTCACCATGGTGAGCCAGATGGGCGATCCGAACGCCGGCATGGACGCCCACCCGGTCATCCCCCCGGCGGCGAGTGCCTGCGGAACGAGGTCCGACATCGCTGCAAGGGCAGTGTTCGCCTCAATGACGCCCCCGAGCTGGACGTAGGTGAGCACGAGAAGGATGGTCATCCCGACGAACATGATCCCGCCCTGCAGCGCGTCCGTGTACATCACGGCGAGGAGCCCGCCCAGCACCACGTAGAGGGCGACGATCGCGGCGAACGCGATGAGCGAGGTGGTATACGGGACCTGGAGCGTGCTCGTGATGAACTGGGCCCCGCCGATCAGGATCGCCGCCGTATACAGCGGCATCCCGACGACGATGACGAGCCCTGCGGTATACTGCATGAACGGCGACCCGTAGCACTTCCCCATCAGGTCCGGGAAGGTCACGGCACGGAGTTGACTCCCGATCCTGCGGGTTCTCTTTCCGAAGACGACGAATGCTATGAGAATGCCGAGGCCGATGTTCAGGACGGTCAGCCAGATCATCCCCATGCCGAGCTGCGCCGCAACCCCCCCGAAACCGATGATGGCGGACGTGCTGATGAAGGTCGCCCCGTAGGAGAGGGCGAGAACGACGGGGTGCACCCTTCTGCCGGCGACCAGATAGTCGTCTTCCCCTTTTGTCCGGCGGTAGCCGAGATAGCCGAGGCTGATGACGGCGACGAGATATACCAGCGTTATTGCGATGAAGAGCCCGGTATCAACTGCCATCCTCTTCTTCCCCCACTCCGTTGTTCCAGTTCAACAGGCCGTACCCCATGCATCCGAGCGTAAAGCCCAGCGCAAGCAGATATCCGATCCAGATCGCAGGATCAGGAATGCCAAACATAACAAATCACCTGCCGGTAACGGGAAAAACCGTTACATTACACGGGAACTCAGCGAAAAGGCCGGTTCCCTACCTAAATATGAAGAAAAATGCGTTCTGCACGTGCGTGCAACGGTAGGACTCTCTGCCGTTACCAATCATCGAGTACCTAAATCTTTTTCTGCGGTTTGATTATATTTAAAACCTTCTATTCTTTCTCCCCCCTGAACGGGGGGAGGCAGCGCCGTCGCCGGATCTCTCCCCGGGTGTGACCCGGATCGGGATGCGTGCCCCGGTAACGGCGGATATCCCTCTGCAAGGGCCGCCATGACAGCCGTCTTCCAGCGGGGGATGCCTGCGGCGGGCTATCCGCCGGGAGCGATTACGAGCGGTCAGAGCGCACGTTCCGGCCAGAAACCGACCGTCCGGGCCGCGTCCGGCGATACCTGCGGCGGCCTCACCCGGATCGATCGGGCCCGGTGACCGTGAGCGGCACCCCCGGCAAATTAATATCTGATAGGTCGTCATAGGGCGCCCGTGAGGTGAGCAACCTATGGCAGAGATGCGACAATCAGAACAGGAGATCGTCGTTGAACAGGTCCTCGACGCTCCGCGCGAGCTCGTATGGAAGGCGTCCACGGACCCGGAGCTGATATCGCAATGGTGGGGATCAAAGAGTCTGACGACCACCGTCGAGGAGATGGACGTCAGGCCGGGCGGTATGTGGCGCATCGTCCAGCGGGATGCCGAAGGCAACGAGTATGCGTTCCACGGTGTGTACCATGAGGTTTCACCGCCCGAGCGGATCGTAGGCACCTTCGAGTTCGAAGGTATGCCGGGCCACATCATGCTCGAGACGGATACCTTCGAAGACCTGAGCGGCGGCCGGACAAAGATGACATACCGCATGGTCTTCCAGTCGGTCGAGGACCGCGATGCGGTGCTCCAGTCCGGGGTGCAGGGAGAACTGGTCGAGGGCGTGGACCATCTCGCGGAACTTCTTGAGGACCTGAAGGCACAGAAACCCGCGGCACCGGCACCGTAAACCCGGAGCAACAGACAGCCTTGCCGGATCCCCGCTCTGTGCGGCTCTATCCTGCAGGGGCACGCTGCTCTCGGTCCACCTGCCGGGCAAGGAGCCCCCCTCGCGTAAGCGGGGGGGGCATCATTGCCCCCCGGGGGACGCCACACGTTCGCTCCGCGCGGCAAAGCTTGATAGCGGAGCACCCGCGAGAGGTACAGTAACAGCGCTGCAAGGGCATACGTGCAGGCTGATGGTATAGCCCCGTTATGGGAGGGGAGAGAGAATGGAACTGCACCTCGTCCGGGATTTTGGGACCGGCGATATCGAGACGATCGAGATATCGCCCGCGGTCCTGGAGATCGAAGTTGAACCCCGTATGGCCGGGGAGGCTGACCGGATACTCATGGTCCATTCGGTCCCGGGGAGGTTTGCCTACATAACAGGACCGTATCCCGGCCGATTCGGCGAGGCCCTCCTTGAGATCGCGGAACTCTCGGGCGGCAGCCCGCCCCCCTACGCCGTCAGGGACCTCTACCGGCGGCGGGAGGAGACGATCGTGAGGAAGGAGACCGATACCATCGAGGACGAGATCGCGCTGGGGCTCTACGACGACGAAGACCTGTGATCGCCCTGCTGTCCCGCCTCCCGCCGCGTTCCCCGGTGCACGGGACGGCGTTGCCGCGCCCCGGGAGGTTATCCGGGACAGGCCCATGTGCGCAGGGTCCCCTCCCTGACAACCACGCTCTTTGTGAACTTGTATCAAAAATCGAAGCGCCCCGGCCGGGATTCGAACCCGGGTCGAAAGCTCCGGAGGCTTTCAGGATATCCACTACCCTACCGAGACTG
>JAGVUK010000192.1 GCA_019136335.1 Methanomicrobiales archaeon | reverse complement strand
CCTGATCTTCGACCTCGACGCCGACCAGATCGTCCGCGGCCCCTACGCGATGATGCTTGCCCGGGTCAAGGAGGAGACCGTGAAACTGGTCGGGATGCTGACCGACGAGCTCGGCTTTGCCCGAAACCACATCCGGATCGCCTTCTCCGGGGGGCGCGGCTACCATGTCCACGTCACCGATATCGCCGTCCGGGGATGGGAGAGCCCGGAGCGGCGCGAGGTCGTCGACTACGTCTGCGGCATCGGGATCGACCCGGGAGTGATGCTCGCGCCCGGGAGAGCCCCGGCCGGGTGGGGGCAGCGCTACGCCGATGCCCTCCGGGACCACCTCCTCTGGCTCGCGGGCCTCGACCCGGCGGAGGCGGCGGCATACCTCACGGGACCGGCAGGTATCGGGAAACGGGCGGCCACGGAGTTCCTTGCAGGTCTCGACGCCCTCCGGGAGGAGGACGCCGGCGCCCTCCGGGAGAACCGGATCGTCCGGGCGATCACGGGCACCCCCGAGTTCGAGGAACGGGTCCGGGACGCCGGGGCGCGTGCGGACGAACCGGTCACGACCGATATCAAGCGGCTGATCCGGGCGCCGGGGTCGCTGCACGGCGGCAGCGGGATGCGGGTGGTGCCGCTCGATGCCCGGGACCTCGCGGACTTCGACCCGCTCGTGGACGCGGTGGTCTTCGGCGACCGCGAGGTGCGGGTGGATGTGAAGGCGAACTTCACCACATCCCTGCTCGGGAACACCTATGCGCTCAAAGCGGGTCCTGCAAGCGTTCCCGAGGCGCTCGCGGTCTTCCTCTGCTGCCGGAACATGGCGGAGATCGCCGGGGGTGCCTGAGCCGATGGCCGCCGACCCCCTGGAGAAACTGCGCCAGACGCTCCTTGACATGCACCACTCGGGCAGGCTCTCCGAGATCGAGCCCGGCCTCTACGAGGGCGCCCGGGCCTACGTCGAGAAGCTCAAGGCCGACTACTACAGCCTGCAAAACCCCCTTGAGAGCCGGTCGGGCAGCCTGCTCATCGAAGAGATCGGGAGCGTCACCGAGACTGTGCAGGAGATCTTCTCCATCCGGACCCGCCAGATCCTCGATCTCGCGTTCCAGCAGATTGAGGGGCAGTACTTCGACAGGGAAGAGGCGAGAAAGATGCTCCCCGCGGAGCGGGTGATGTACGGGCAGATCATCGACGCCATCGAGGGCTGCCGGGAAGCCCTCGTCCGCGGGGAGGAGTGCTCCTTTGGGGGCAGCGGTGCGGCGGCCGTGGAGGCGATCGAGGAGCCGGAGGTTCCTCCCGCCGCTGGATCGGGGAGGCCGGCCCCCGCTGCTCCCCGCCCGGCCCCGTCTCCGTATGCCCTCGTGCACATCCGCTCCGATGTGGAATCGTTCATGGGAGTGGACGGCAAGGTCTATGTCTTAAAGCAGGGGGATATCGTCACCCTGCCGGAAAACAATGCAGACGTGCTCTGCGAGCACGACATAGCCTTAAATATTAGGCTTAACAAGTAATATAGGTACTCGAATCTATTGAATAGAGGCTGCTATCATGAAAATGCCATCAAAATTCAAGACGTACTGCCCGTTCTGCAGAAATCACCAGATCCATGAGGTCGTGAAGGTGAAGAAGGGCAAAGTGCGTCACTTCAACTGGATCGACCGCCAGAAAGGGCGCAGGAGCATGGTGGGCAACATGGGCAAATTCAGTAAGGTGCCCGGCGGCGACAAGCCGACGAAGAAGATCAACGTGAGATACCGCTGCACCGTCTGCGGGAAGGCACACCTCCGGCCGGGATTCCGGATCGGTAAATTCGAGCTTACGGAGTGAAGTTATTATGGTCCGGCTGAACAGAGAGAACAGGAGCACGTTCCTCCGGGTAAAGTGCCCCGACTGTGAGAACGAGCAGATTGTCTTTGAGAGAGCAAGCACCGTCGTGGAATGCAGCGTCTGCGGGCGTATCCTTGCCGAGCCCCACGGCGGAAAGGCAGATATAAAGGCTGATATACTGGCAGTACTTGAGTGATTATTCCATGCATGAGAGAGAGTGGCCCGAGGAAGGAGAGCTCGTTGTCTGCACGGTCGCGGACGTCAAAGACTTTGCGGCGTTCGTGACCCTGGATGAGTACGACGGGCGAAGAGGGCTCATACCGATATCCGAGATAGCACGGGGCTGGATAAAATATATCCGGGACTACATACGGGAAGGACAGAAGGTCGTCTGCAAAGTCCTGGGTGTTGACCCCGACCGCGGCCACATCGATCTCTCGTTAAAAGACGTCAACGAGCACCAGCGGCGCGAGAAGATTCACGAGTGGAAGAGCGAGCAGAAGGCCGCGAAGTGGATCGGGTTTGCCTCCGAAGCCGCGGGTGTGAACCGGAAGGTCATCGAAGAGGCCATGTACCGTGAATACGGCCTGCTGTATCCGGCCTTCGAGGATATCGTCACCACCGGCGGCGAGGCGGCGGATAGGCTGGACCTTGACGAACCGGTCAGGGAGGCGCTCACCTCCATCGCGAACGAGAACGTGAAGGTCTCGAAGGTGACCATCACGGGGCATCTCGTCCTGATGTCGCCCCGGCCCGACGGCGTCAACGTGATCCGCCGTGCGCTCCGGAGCGCTCAGCCGAAGATCGAGGATGTGGATATCGACCTGATCTACATCGGAGCGCCGAAATACCGGATAAAAGTGACCGCGCCCGATTATAAGGCGGCTGAGCGGGCGATTGAGAAGGCGGCAAGCGCCGCCGTCGGCGTGGTCGAGCGGGCGGGCGGGTCCGGCAAGTTTATCCGGAAGCAGAAGGCCGGATAAAGCGTCATGAGCAATCGTATTCGCTGTTGTCCGGACGACCTGAGGTACACGCTCGCGCTGGTCTGCCCGATCTGCGGCCGGTCGACACGACCGGCTCATCCGGCACGTTTTTCTCCCGAGGATAGGTACGGTAATTACAGGAGGGTGGTGCGCAGATGGAAGACGTCGTCGTGAAATTTTTCCGGGATGATACCGGCGGCGCTCCGGTCCTGGTCGAGGGCCTGCCCGGCATCGGGCACGTCGGGAAACTTGTTGCCGACCACCTCATCGATGAGCTCGGGGGCGAGAAGATCGCGGAGATCTCCTCGGTCCATTTCCCGCCGCAGGTGGTCATCGACGAGCAGGGCGTCACTCACCTGGTCAACAACGAGATCTATCGCTGCGAGAAGGATGGGCTCGCGATCCTCTTTCTCGTGGGGGATTTCCAGGGCACCTCGGCCGAAGGCCACTACATCCTGGCCGAGCGTTACCTGGATGTCGCCGAAGATCTTGGCGTCCGGAGGATTTACACGCTCGGGGGGTACGGCGTCGGCCACCTGGTCGAGCACCCGCGGGTGCTCTCCGCCGTCAACATGGAGCATCTCCGGCCGGAGGTGGAGGCGGCCGGGGGGTCGTTTGAGAACGCCGGGAGCGGCGGGATGATCATGGGGGCGTCGGGCCTCCTGCTCGGCCTCGGGAAGGCCCGGGGCATCGAGGGCATCTGCCTGATGGGCGAGACGAGCGGTTACATCGTCGACCCGAGAAGCGCCGACAGCCTTCTCACCGTCCTCTCCCGCCTGATCGGGATCGATATCGATCATACCACCCTGCAGCAGCGGGCCGAGGATATGGAGCAGATTATAGCGAATATCCGGGAAGCCGAGGAAGCCCGGGGCCGGGAAGAGCTGAACTATATCGGCTGATATTCTTTTTTCCCTCCGGGGCGGGATGGTCCGGCCCGGGAGCGCCTGCCATGGTTATCGCGGGGTTCGCGGGCAGGCATGGGCGGGTTGCACTCCGGGATAGGCTCAACCGGGGGATCGGGGCGGCCTTAAGGCGAGGGAGAGATATATTAGTGCTGCAGACAACTTGTCAACTACCCCCGACTGAAGTCGGGGCATGATATCGTAGGTGGCACCATGCTCTTTACAGGCTTGCGATTCAACTTCTCTCCCGGTGTCAGGGGAGCAGACCGCAATAGGCCGGTTGACGGCGGCCCTAGCAGCAAGATCGCTGCACCGTGGTGTCGTTTGCGCCAATCGCGTGTAACTGTAATCCACAGGAGAATGTTCCTGCTTCGTGCCTCCTGCGGCGCAACCAGATCCCTGTGGGCACCCAGCACACATAAAGAATACCCATGCGGGGTGAACGTGTATCGGGACCTGCAGAGGCCCGATTCCTTCCCCGACGAGATGAGGGGGGTTCCTCGGCCCATGATCCTGAACTGTTGAGGAAAGCCGGCCTCCGCGAATCGGAAGATGCATATAAAAAACAGAGAGGGGATGAGTGATGCCGCTACTGCCCGCGCAACTTGAAAGGATGGAATACCTGCTTGGCAAGGCTCAACACACCTCGCTGACCCCGGCAGAACAGGATGAATTAAGACGCTACGTTGTAGCGGAGCAGCCGGAAGCTCAAGGTGTTACGTTTGATAGCGGAGCAGCCGGAAGCTCAAGGTGTTACGTTTGAGACCATCGTGACGCTGGGGCTCATCATCGTCGGTGCGTATCTTCTGTACAGGTATCTTGAATCCACGGCCTGAAGATGCACCAGGACAGCAGACGCCGCCCGCCGGAGAAACAACACCCGGGCAGGGTTGGGGGATGCCGGCGAGAGCCATACGGGTATCCCCCGGTTGCGAGATTGACTACCACGATCCACTTGCAGAGGGAGATCCCGGAAAAGATCCGGCCCCCTCCTCATCGGGGTGGGGCGAGTACCGGATAGAGTTCTATTGCACCCGGGCCCCCGGCGCTCAGCCCCTCTCACCGGGGCCTCCACAGATCCACCGATACAAACCGTTAAGAATCACAGAAAACGACAGGTGAATACGTATGGTCACCCTCTACCTCGCCCGGTGGGAAACCCGGTTCTGGGCATGGCTCATCGACATGGTCCTGGTCGGACTGCCCCTCTGGGCGCTCTCCGACCGGCTGCCGCCCTCCTGGAGGTTCACGATCGATCCGGGCCTCGTATCGATAAGCCTCTCCTCGGTCGTCCTCTTCCTCTACTGGACACTGCTTGAGGGGTACCGGGGCCAGTCCATCGGCAAGATGGCGCTGAAGATCCGGGTCGCCGGCCGCGCCGGGGAGGAGATCGGTTTTGCCGCCGCTGCAATCGAGAGTTTCGGGAAGGCGTTCCTCCTCATCCCTGACTGCCTGATCGGGTGGCTCGCGATGCCGGGCTCAAAGCAGAGACTCTTCAACCGGATCTCCCGTACCGTCGTGATAGAGACCCGGGAGAGCGAGGAGCCGGAAGGCGTCACCTACGTGAAGCCTGAGGACTGAGGATCACTCCTTCACCACAGGGAGCCCGGCGGCCGTCCAGGCGCTGATGCCGCCCTGGATCTCGTAGACTTCGCGGAACCCGGCCTCCCGCATCATATCGCGGACACCGGCGGTCCGCCCGCCCGTCCGGCAGTATATGACGTAGGTTCCGTCCGGGTCGAGGTCCTTAATGTGTTCTGTGAACGTTGCCGAGTCGATGTTGACCGCACCCGCGATATGCCCTCCGGCAAACTCGTCGGGCCTTCTCGCGTCGATGATAACGAAACCCGGGTCCTTTCCCCTCTCTTCTATCAGGGCAAGCGCCTCAGCGGGCGGGATGGTCCGCACGGTCTGGTGCCCCGGTGCAGGGCCGCCGTCGAGGCATCCGCCGATCAGCACGGCAACAATGATGCTTCCGGCTGCCAGCACGAAGAGGAGTGAGGGATGAAGGTCTGCCATATACCTCCTGATCATGACCGGCAGGGGTAAAGAGGTTCTGGATACCGGGTCGTTCCCTCCAGAGCAACGGGTTCGTAACATCTTCAAGCGGCCACAAGAAGATCCGTCACCCCGTTCAGGGGGTGCAGGTGTCGACCTTCACTCTGTCCTGAGAAAGCGGAGGTATTCGGTAAGAAACTCTTCAATGTCGCAGGTATCTTCCTGGAGGAGGTTGTAGATGATTTCATTATCGACATCCCAGTAGATGTGGATCAAACGGTTCCTGAACCGCGCCATCCTCTGGAGGCGAGCGGAGAATTCCGCGTCAATGAGACCTTGCTCCTCCATGATGCGGAATGTGTCTGCGCAATCCTCTGGCGCTCTCCACCGGTTTTTCGCGATCAGATGGTTGGCGAGATCGATGGCAGCCTCGATGCCGACGATGAGGTGGTATTTGGCACTGGCAATCAGGTGTGGGTCTTTGATAACGACCCCCTTTTCCATCTCGCCAAGGTCTTTTAAGTGCCCGCACGCCTGAACCAATTCCGACGAGAGTGCGGTGACTTTCTCATCATCGTAGGAGACCAAGGGCTTCCCTCCGGTAACGCTTTCGGTAGTAGGCGAAATCGTGGTAGTGGGTATAGATCCTGCATACGAAGTCGCAACGAGCCTTTTCATCGCGGGAGATGAGCACCTCCCCGGTCTGCAGGACCGAATACGCGAACGGCAGGGGCGCGGCGTTCAGGACCCTGACATCGATGGGCACGCCTGCGGCATCCTCTAGTTCCTGCTCAAGCGCCATCTCGTATCGGAGCGTATCGGTTGCCCCGTTGCTGCTCTTCTGCAGGAAGATGCCGATGTCGATGTCGCGGAAGGGGCCGTGCGGAAACGATCCGTATACGTAGACAAAGAGAATCTCCTCTCTCTTTAAGAGCAGTCCGGCGAGAAGGTCGAGGAGTTGCTGCTTCTCCTCGACAGGGAGATCCCGGGGTTTCATTGTAGAGTGATTGGCGCCGATGATGATGAGGGTTGCGCCTCTCATGAGGGTGGTTTCTGCAGTATGCGCCGTGGAGATCTATCCGAGGTTTTCAGGAGGCGGATGCGAAAGACTGAGTGGGGGAGAAATCTCAAGTGCCGGAGGTGGCCGCCTTCCCTAACCCGTATGTGTCTCCCAGAGGCCGAACGTGTTGTTCTCGGTATCCGTGCAGACCGCAAGCGCCCCATAGCCGGGGATCGGCGTATACGGCACCACGACCTTCCCGCCCAGCTGCTCGACGAGGGGCAGGGTGGCGGTGATCGAGTCGACGTCGAAGTACGCCGTTATCCTCTGGTCCGGGGCTCCCCGCTTCCCGAGGCCGAGTCCCACACCTGGTTTTCCCTGCTCGTCCGTCGTTGCAGAGAGGAAGTAGTCGGTGTAGCCCGGCGGGGCCTCGAACTTCCAGTGAAAAAGTTTCTCGTAGAACGTCCTGGCCCGGTCGGGTACCTCCGCCGGGATATCGAGATGCACGACTGTCGGCATGATTGCTCCTGAGATGCCGGCCGATATATGCATGCTGTAGCCCGGAGTAATGGCTCTCGGGCACTCTTGGGTTTTGGAAGGCCGGCAATCCCGGTGGGTGCCGGGCGTTCAGGATAGCGATATCGCGGGTCCCGGCCGTCCGGTGGAAAACCCCGGCAATGCCGCCGGCGTTGCCGGCGAGGCGGCCTGCCCGGGCCGGACCCCGCGGTGAGACCCGTGGTGCCCCATCTGTTCCAGGAATCGGGGTTATGAGCCCATACACCCGCTCACGCAGGGCGGAGGGCTCCGCGGATGCTCGATCGCCGGCTCCTCTTTTGCCTCATCAGCGAGCGTGCGCTTCTGCCCTCCCGTGACGCCAGGATGGGGATCCGTCCCGGCCTGCGCCCCTCTCCAAGCGCCCTCTTCTCCGGCTCATCCTCCCGTGACGGCAGGAGCCCCCGGTAGAGGGCCGCGATCAGGCACGGCTACGATGCCAAGAACATCGGGGGACATGTGGCGCGGCATATGGCCCTACATCGAAGGTGAGTGGCGATGGCATGACTTTGAAGGCCATGATGAGGCGATTCTGCATGCAGCGCAGTTCTGCTACGATTGCCTGCTGAACTATGCTCGCGCCCTGAACGGGGATTGTGCCGACAACCGGTGCTGGCGAAGGTGCCCCACAGTCAGTGAGGGACAGGGGGCGGCCGGTCCGGCTGCGCTCGCCATCGGCGCGTGAACCGGCGCATGCCCGATCCTCACAAATCCCTCCACAATTCCCCACTTCCCTTCTTGTGAACGTACGGC
>JAGVUK010000038.1 GCA_019136335.1 Methanomicrobiales archaeon | reverse complement strand
GGGATGAGGATCGGCCGCATTGAAGATGTCACCCCGGTGCCCCACGACAGCATCCGCGGCAAGGGCGGCCGGAGAGGAAGGAGAGTGTAATGGAGATTGCGTTTTCTCGACTGGATGAGAGAGTCGCCAAATTCACCATAAGCGGCGTTTCGACATCGTTTGCCAACATGCTCCGGCGGGCGATGATCAGCGAAGTGCCGACGCTCGCCATCGAAGATGTCCGCATCTACGACAACACAAGCGTCATCTTCGACGAGATGCTGACACACCGGCTGGGGCTCATACCCCTCCGGACCGACCTCGCACGCTACGCCGTCCGGAGCGAGTGCTCCTGCGGAGGCGCCGGTTGTCCGGTCTGCACCGCGACCTACACGCTCTCCGTCGAGGGGCCGAAGACGGTCTACTCAAGCGACCTGATTCCCCAGGACCCCGACGCAGCACCGGCGGAAGGGGAGATCCCCATCATCGAGCTCGGGCCGGAGCAGAAGATCGTGCTCGAGGCGTATGCCATCGTCGGCACCGGGAAGGAACACGCCAAGTGGCAGGCGACGACCGCCTGCGGCTACAAGAACTACCCGCAGATTGTCATCGATGAGTTGTGCGACGGGTGCGGCATGTGCGTCGACGAGTGTCCACGCGATGTGCTCGAGCCCGGGCAGGGGAGGATCCGGGTCGTCAGCGGACGGCAGGAGTACTGCTCACTCTGCAGGCTCTGCGAGCGGGCGTGTCTTGCCGGGGGCATCGGAACCGAGCCGGCCATCCACATCGGCACCGATCCGGAACGATTCATCTTCGTGGTGGAAAGCGACGGCTCGATGCCCGTCCGGGAGATCATCGAGAGAGCGCTCCAATACATTCAGAGATCATCAGACGACCTGGTAGACGTGATAAACGATATAACGGGAGAGGGGACTGAATGAAGAAGACAACCGAGACAAAATCAAACCCCCGGCTGGCCGCCCTCATCGTGACGCTGAAAGACGCGTCGCGCGTACATGAGGCGAACATCTGGCGTGAGATTGCACGGAGGCTGGATGCACCCCGGAAGAACTACGCCGAGGTGAACCTCAGCAAGATCGACCGGTATGCAAATGAGGGCGAGACGATCCTGGTGCCGGGCAAGGTGCTCGGCAGCGGCGCGCTCAACCTGCCGGTGAAGGTCGCCGCGCTGGACTTCTCCGAGGCTGCGGTGAGCAAGATCACCGGCGCCAACGGAACGTGCATGACTATCGAGGACCTCCTCAGGGACAACCCGAAGGGGAGCAGGGTACGGATCCTCAGGTGAGACGAATGGTTACAGTTATCGACGCAGACGGACTGCTGCTCGGGAGGATGGCAAGCATCGTCGCGCAGCGCGCGCTCGCCGGCGAAGAGATTGCCCTCGTGAACGTCGAAAAGGCAATTGTCTCCGGCAACCGGGCGCACGTGCTCGCGGCCTACTACACGAAGCGCGACCGGGGGTCCCGCGAGGGCGGCCCGTTCTTCCCGCGCAGACCTGACCACATCGTCAAGCGCACCATCCGCGGGATGCTTCCCTACAAGCGCGAGCGCGGCATCGCCGCGTTCAAGCGGATCAAGACATACGTCGGCGTTCCGGTACAGTTCGCCGGGATGGAGACGGAGACGCTCGAAGCGGCCCACATCGACCGGTTAAGCAGCCCGAGGTACGTAACGGTCGGGGCGATAAGCAGCAACCTCGGGGCAAAGTACTGAGAAACAGGGTGATGGAATGGCAAAGATTATCAATACAAGCGGTAAGAGAAAGACGGCAATCGCCCGGGCGACCCTGAAACCCGGCAACGGCCGGGTCCGCATCAACTCCGTGCCCCTGGAGGTCTACGGGACCGAGTTGATTCGCATGAAGATCGCCGAACCCCTGCTGCTGATCCCGAACGCGCTCGACGGCGTCGATGCGGCGGTCGACGTCTCCGGCGGCGGCGTGGTGGGACAGGCCGAAGCGGTCCGGACGGCGCTTGCGCGCGGCATCGTGGAGTGGCACAACGACCCCGCGATCAAGGACGCGTTCCTTGCATACGACCGGACGCTGCTCGTAAATGACTCGCGGCAGAAGGAGTCCAAGAAACCGCACGGTCCGGGTGCACGGGCACGGTTCCAGAAGTCCTACCGGTGAGGAAAAGAGATATAAGGGATGCAGGACAATTTATATGATACCCGTACGATGTTTTACATGCGGTAAAGTCATCTCTACAGCCTGGAAGGAGTTCGAGGAGCGGCGGGATGCGGGCGAGGATCCAAAACGGATCCTCGACGATCTCGGCCTGGAGCGGTATTGCTGCAGGCGGATGCTGCTGACGCACAAGGAAGTAGTGGAGGACCTGAATCCGTATCAATGAGGGGTCGTGGGGTAGCCTGGACTATCCTATGGCGTTCGGGATGCTGTGACCTGAGTTCAAATCTCAGCGACCCCATTTTATTATGAATGATTTTGAGGCTGCACGATGGAATCATATACCCGATACGAACGAGCGCGGATCATAGGGGCTCGTGCTCTGCAGATATCGATGGGTGCACCGGTTCTGGTAAAAACACCAAAGACCGAGCCGCTTGAGATCGCACTTGAAGAGTACGATCGAGGCGTGATCCCTATAACGGTGAAGAGAAAGTAGTGATCTGATGACGACCATCGAACAGATTATCTTAAGAACAATCCTGGATAGCCGGGGAAACGAGACGGTCGAGGCCGAGATCCACACGGACTGCGGTTTCGGGCGGGCAGCGGCGCCGAGCGGCGCCAGCACCGGAACCTATGAGGCAAAGGTACGGCCGCCGCGTGAGGCTATCGAGGACGCACGGAAAAACCTGATTCCATCGCTCATCGGTGAGGACGCTCACGATCAGATCACGTTCGACGCACTGCTCCGGGAGAACGACGGAACACTCGATTTCAGTTCAATCGGCGCAAACGTCGCCGTAGCACTCTCGCTTGCGTGCGCGAAGGCGGCTGCATCGTCTCTCGACCTTGAACTCTTCCGGTACCTGGGCGGCGCATTCGCCGCCGAGACGCCTCTCCCGCTCGGGAACGTCATCGGCGGCGGCGCGCACGCATCGGGCGCCACCTCCATCCAGGAGTTCCTGGTGGTCCCCACCGGGGCTTCCGGTGCAACGGAGGGCGTCTTCGTGAACGCTGCCGTTCACAAGACCGTAAAGAAGATTCTGCAGGCGCAGGGCAAACTCTCCGGCAAAGGGGATGAAGGTGCCTGGGCACCCGCCATATCCGATACCCAGGCGTTTGAGATCATCACCGAAGCAATCGACGCCGTCTCCGACGAGATGAACGTCGAGATCCGGATGGGGATCGATGTCGCGGCAAGCGAACTCTGGGACGGCGAGCGGTACCGCTACAAGGACGCCGCCCGGACCTGCGAAGACCAGATCGCCTACATGGCGGATCTCGTCGACCGCTACAACCTCATCTACATCGAAGACCCCCTCTTTGAGGAGGACTTCGACGCGTTCGCCGACCTGACCGGTCAGGTCGGGGACCGCTGCCTGATCTGCGGAGACGACCTCTTCGTGACCAACGTCGAGCGGATCACCAGGGGCATCGAGACCGGCGCGGCAAACTGCGTCCTGATCAAACCAAACCAGATCGGCACGCTCACCGACACCTTCGAGGCGATCCACCTCGCCCAGGAGAGCGGGATGGAGACAGTCATGAGCCACCGGTCCGGCGAGACCACCGACGCGACGATCGCGCACCTTGCAACCGCATTCGGATGCATATTCCTCAAGACCGGCGTGGTCGGCGGGGAACGGATAGCCAAATTAAACGAACTGATTCGCATAGAGGAGCTGATCTAACTTGACAGGAAACGAACTCGAGATCGAGCTGAAAGAGCCGCTGGTGCCCGTGGAGGAGTACCTCGCAGCAGGCGTGCACATCGGCACCCAGCAGAAGAGCAAGGACATGATGAAGTTCATCTACCGCGTCCGCGGGGATGGATTGTATATCCTGGACATCCAGGCGACCGACGACCGGATCAAGACGGCCGCGAAATTCCTTTCGCAGTACGAGCCTGCAAAGGTCCTGGTCGTCACCTCCCGGCAGTACGGCCAGTACCCGGCGAAGAAGTTCGCCGACGCCGTCGGCGGCATGGCGGTCATCGGCCGGTTCATCCCGGGGATGCTCACCAACCAGCGCCTGAACAAGTACATCGAGCCCGACGTGGTCGTGGTGACCGACCCCATCGGCGACTCCCAGGCGATCAACGAGGCCGTCCAGGCGGGTATCCCGATCGTCGCCCTCTGCGACACCAACAACATGACGAAGTACGTCGATCTGGTCGTCCCCACCAACAACAAGGGCAGGAAAGCGCTCTCGATGATCTACTACCTCCTGACAAAAGAGCTGCTCCGCCTGCGCGGTGTTGCCACATCGCTCACCCCCGAAGACTTTGAGACAGAGTTATAAGACTCGAAGGCACAAGAGCTCAATCTTGATGGATATGCGCCCATGCAGTGTAGCGGGAATGTTCTATCCTGCCGAGCCCCGGCATCTGGA
>JAGVUK010000294.1 GCA_019136335.1 Methanomicrobiales archaeon | reverse complement strand
TCGGGCGTGATGCGCTTGGGCCGCTTGAAGAGGCGCTCGACGATCCGGTGCCGGCCGTCCGGGTGACGGCGGCAAGGGCGATAGGGCTCATCGGCGCCGGCGAATCGGTCCCGGCCCTCATCGAGCACCTGGGAGACCCGGCGCCGGAAGTCCGGTGGAGCGTTGCCCGGGCCCTCGCCGAATTCGGCTCCCTGGCGGTTGAGCCGCTCTTTCTGGTGCTGAGGAAAGGGAGGAAGGAGATGCGCCTTGCGGCGATCGACGCTCTCTGGGAAGTGCCGGGCGAGCGGGCGGACGAAGCGCTGCTCTATGCGAGTGTTGATGAGGATGAAGACGTGAGGGCAAAAGCAGCGGCGGCTCTCCGGAAGCGGCAGGTGATAAACGTCTGGCGGATGGCGCTCGGCAGCCAGGTCCAGGCAGAAGAGAGCACCCCGGAGAAGAGGAGATCGGCCCGGTTCGAGGATAAACAGGCATTCGAACAGTCCGGCCGGCAGGAGATCGATACGCTCATCGTGGCGCTCAAGGATAAGGCCTGGAACGCGCAGCTTGGCGCCGCTACGCGCCTCATCATGATGGGGCGCCCCGCCGTGGACGGCCTCATCCGTGCGCTCAGGGACGAGAACCCCGACGTCCAGACCGCTGCCGCCAGTCTCCTCGGGGAGATGCGCGAGACCGCGGTCGCTCCGCTCATGGACGCCCTGAGCGACACCGACCGGTTCGTCCGGCTCGTTGCCGCCCGCAACCTCGGTAAGATCGGGAACAAACGAGCCATCGAAGCCCTGATCGGCTCCCTGCACCGGGAGCCCGACAGCGAGGTCAGGGCGACTGTGGCGGAGGCGCTCGGCTACATGGGGAGCAGGCAGGCGATAGAACCGCTGGCCCTGGCACTGCGGGACAGGGACGAGGCGGTCAAGATCGCCGCCGCCCGGTCGCTCGGCTACATGGGGGACAACCGTGCCCTTGAACCGTTGATCCTGGCGCTCAGCGACGTGGACGACCGGGTCCGGCATGCCGCGCTCGAGGCCCTGAAGGACCCCGGGGACGCGGTGCGGGGCCGCCTGGTCGACGCGCTCCGCTCGGGGGACGAGAAGTTCCGGGCGGGGGCTGCCGAAGCGCTCTCCGCGAGCGGCTGGGTGCCGGAGAACGGCGGAGAAGAGGCGCTCTACCTCATGGCCCGGGACCGGTGGGCCGAGGTGGAGAGGATCGGCGCCGATGCGCTGCCGGCAGTTGCGGGGGCACTCTCCGACCCATCCATCGAGGTCCGGACAAACGCCGTCAGGACCATCGCCCGGATAGGAGGAGATGCGGCTATCGCTCCCCTCATCCGGGCGCTCGAAGACGATGCCCTCGCGGTCAGGAAGAGGGCTGAACAAGCCCTGGTTGACATGGGGGATGCGGTCCTTCCCGCACTCACCCTGGCGGCCGAGGAGGGGCGGCCGGAGGCCCGGGAGGAGGTCCGGCGGATCATCGACGAGATCCGCCGGATGGGGCCGTGAGCGGGGGCCTTACTCCGGTATCCGCCCGGCTGCCTTCCAGTAATCGTACTCGTGGTGCCAGCGGTCCTTGTTCGCCATGACCAGGGCACGCATCCTCTCAAGCATCTCGGCGTGGAGTTTCTCCTGCTCCGGGTAGGTCTCTTTCTTCGCGATGGCCCGTACGAGCCTCCTGCCGAGTTCGTAGGCCCTCCCCTCCGCAGGCACGATCGCCTCCGGGTCTCCCCCAAGGACCACGCCGACACCGCCGACGGTGTTCGCGCCCAGGGTCTGGAGGACGCCGTTTAAGTAGGCTACGACCTCATCGGCCCCGGAGCCGCCCGCCGTGGCGACGGCGCACCCGTACTTCCCGATGAACATCTGGCAGTGGATGGCGTCGGCCATCCGGTCAAGCAGGGTCTTGATCTGGGCGGTGACGGAGTTGATGTAGTTCGGCGAACCGAACACGATCCCGTCGCTCTCGAGCATCTTCTCGTACAGGGCGGCAAAATCGTCCTCCTTGACGCATTCTCCCCGCTCGTAGCAGACCGTGCACCCGTTGCAGTACTCGATCTGGAGTTTGCAGACATCCACGACCTCGACATCGGCCCCGGCACTCCGGGCGCCGTCGAGGACCGCCTGCACAAGCCGGAGGGTCTGGCTCCGTGAACCGCGGGGACTCCCGTTAATTGCAAGTATCTTCATCTTCATCTCTCCTTTGCCCGTGAGATCACGGGATATCGTGCATGACCGTGATCTCAGCGCGATACTGCCGGTCACAGTCGCCCGGGAGCGGATTCGCTGTGAACATCTTCGTCTCGCCCGCCTGGAACCGGGGGATGAGGATGGTCTCGGTCGACCGGATCATGTCGTCTGCGTCATCGATGAGCATGAAGCGGATGACGACATTTCTCCCGGGCGCATCACCGGTGTTGGTCACCGTCCCCTTCACGATCCAGTAACAGGACATATCGGAGCGGAAATGCTTCTCCGGTGCGGTGACGGCGGCTGAGAACGACGGCCGAGGTCCGGGGGGCGACCAGGTGGTGTACGCGGGCGCTGTCGCCTCTGTCTCCTCCGGCACCGGGGCCGGCGCCCCGGGGACCCCCGGTGTCCCTGTACAGCCTGCCGTGACGGCAGAGCCGATGAGGCAGGTGAGGAGCAGGAGACATACAAAGCTCTTCTTCAGAGATCATCACCCTCCTGCATGATGGTTCATCGACCGGAGGCCTATATAACAGATGCGCAAGCGCGTCCGGGGCCGGGAGACGCGGTCAGGCCGGTGCGTCGTAATCCCGGGTTACCGGCCGCCCGGCGGGGGAACGATTTATATCTTCCAGGAGTAAGGGACCAGGGGAGTCTTGATGAGCGGGGATATCGTGGAACCCACCGGGACCGTGAAGGTCTGCAACGCCGTAACCAGGGAGGTAGAGGAGGTCGCGAGAGTCGTCAAACCCGACGAGGAGTGGCGGCGGCAGCTTTCGCCCGAAGAGTTCTCCGTTGCCCGGCAGGGGGGCACGGAGCCGGCCTTCACGGGAAGATACGCGGATTGCAGGGAGGACGGCCTGTATGTCTGCGTCTGCTGCGGCAACCACCTCTTCTCCTCGAAGGCGAAGTTCGAGTCGGGCACGGGTTGGCCGAGTTTCTACAAACCGGTATCGGACCTGAACATAAGAACAGAGGTTGACACCCGGTTCTTCATGACCCGGACCGAGGTGCTCTGCAGGCGGTGCGACGCCCACCTGGGCCACGTCTTTGACGACGGGCCGCCGCCGACCTATGAGCGCTACTGCATGAACTCAGCGTCGCTCCGGTTCGTGCGGCAAAAAGACATGTAGGGCCGGTGCGGGAGAACCCGGCGGCAGGGCGGCGCCCCGGGGTTCACCGTGAGGGCGCTCAGCCGAGGAGCCAGACCGGGCTCTCTTTGCCGACGCTGACCTTGAGATAGGCGCGGGACGGGTCAAGGTCCTCCGGCACCTCGAAGAAGAGGTACCCGGCCAGTGACTCACCCCGGCCGAGAGCAGCCCTGGAGTACGACCCCCCCTTGTTGGTCGGGCCGGGTGATGTAAGCGGACGGTAGGTCTCAGCGTCGTAGTGGAGGACGAAAGCGCTCTCCGCAGGGGTCTGGATACGGGTGTTCACGCCGTCCCCCTTATGGCCGAGGTGCGTCACCTTAACGGCGACCAGGAGAAAGAACTTCCCGGGCGCTGCATCACGCTGCGCCGGTTTCGTGCCGGTGGTCTGGAACGCGCGCGACCAGGTCACCGGGCCGGCGACCAGCGAGGCGGAGTTCTCCCCGCGGGCATCTTCGTAGCAGAACCGTTCGCCGACCTGCAGGGCGTCGGGGAACAGGGGAGCGGGCTCCTCACCGGGACTCATGAGCAGCGGGAGAGCGTCAGAGTCCGCGGCAAGAGGGCGATTGCAGTCATTGAGGGCGCTGGAGAGGTATTCGGTCCCGAGAGCGAGGCGGCCCAGCACGTCCTCCGTCACGCTCCGGTTCAGGGGGATGTTCCCGCCGACCAGGGTTCCGGCCGCGGCGAACTCGTCGAGCGCAGCGATGAAGTGCGCGTATGCGGGCTCCATACCGAAAGAGACCTCGAGGGCGGCAGCCTCGGCACGGTAGCCGTCCGTAAGGGAAGAGATATCGGCTGCCCGGCTCCGGAGCGCTGCGTCGTCGCGGGTATAGAGGGAGCAGATCTGCTCCACGGAGGCCCCGAGGAGCGGTATACCGGCCCCGGCAATCAACGACTCCAGCTTCTCATCGTCGCTCACCGGTTCGGGGAGAAGAGCAGTTTCGTCTTCCGGCCCAACCCCAGAAGAGGATGCGTTCCCGGGAAGATCGCCCTCCTCCGCCGGCGGAGAGGGGACGACCGTTGCGCATGCCCCCGGAAAGAGGAGGACCGCCGAGAGGATCACCCCGATAAAGCCGACTACAAGCAGTATCTTTGTATGAGAGCCTCTCAATGCCACAGGTTAGCGTATTGCGCCCGGGACGGATATTCGTTGCGATGGGGATACGGCAGACCGGCACCGCTCCCGGTCCGCCGGGAAGCAGCATGCCGGCGGGCAGAGCCGGTCATAACGTCTTCCCGAGCG
>JAGVUK010000202.1 GCA_019136335.1 Methanomicrobiales archaeon | reverse complement strand
GATGACCCGGAACGGCTGGCCGACCTGCTTCAGGGCACGCAGGTATGGAGTCAGCGCACCGACGATCACGACGTTCCCGCTCTCTGAGAGCGGGAGGAGGTCGACCGCATCGACGCCGCGGGTGACCGTATAGCCCGGCTGGGGGCATACATCGTTTGCGAGCGCCGAGAGAGCGCTCACGGCCTTCCTGAGTGCGGCATCGCCTGTGCCGAACTCGGGCAGCAGACAGCTTCCGGGATCGACTTTATGGGCGTGGCGCAGATACCTCCGTGGCCCGTACTGAGTTTGACCCCGGTGAAGAAGACCCCCACAACCACCCGCTCGACCGTCACATCATCCATCCTCTCCCCGAGGCGCTCCTCGAGGATCCGGATGGTCTCGCCGAGGATCGTCTCATCTCCCATCAGAACACCCCCTGTCGCGACGAAACCGGACGGTGCCGGGACGGCGTCACGGTCTCATCGCGGGGTGTCGCCGCGCAAAAGAGGCGGGCAGGAGCCAGGAAGGCACGCGCGGCTCCCGGCCGGCAAACGTCACTCGTCATATCGACCTGCACCCACCATACGTGCAGCGCCAAGGATTATTAACCATATTGCTTTTACTTATGACCAATTATAACAATATATTCCTGATCGCCGGTCTGCAGAGTTATGCGTCACCGTCCCCGCCCCGCCACCCCCCGTTCGGCACGGTGATCTCAAATCGTGCCCCCTCCCCAAAGACCCCCGTCTCCCGGATCGTCATCCCGGTGATCCCGAGGTCTCGCGGAAGATCGCCGCCTTCTCGCCGTCCGGGATGCCGGTGCCGTCGTCCTCGCAGAGGAGCAGCAGATCCTGCCCGGACCTCGCGCACGAGAACCGGATCTCCGTCACCCTCCCGCCGTGGCGGACGGCGTTGTCGATGAGGTTGTAAAAGACCTTCTTCACCATCGGGTCCGCGTAGATCTCGAAGTCCTCAAGATCCGTCCGGACCCGGACCCCCGCCGGGAGGGCAAGGTCTGCGACGCTCTCCCGGATGAGTTCCTCCGGCCGCTGCCAGGCGGGCGCCGCGACGCCCATGTCCTGGTAATCACGGCTGAACTCGACCTGCTTCTGGATCTCCTCGACAGCGGCCCGGGCACGCCCCAGGTGGGCCCGGACGACGGGGTCCCTGCTGTCCTCCGCGGCGAAGTCGATGTAGGCGCGTGCGATGGTGATCTGGTTGAGGATGTCGTGGCGGGTGATCCCGGAGAGCAGGTTCAGCTTGGCGTTCGCCCGGCCGAGCGCCTCCTCTGCGTGCTGCCGCTCGGTGATGTCCTCCCCGGAACTGAGTGTCCCGCAGACGGCGCCGTCTTTGCCCCGGAGCACGGTGTTGTGCCACTCAATGATCCGCTCGCCGCCGTCCGTGGTGAGGACCGGGGCCCTCACGTACTCGCCGGCCCCGGTATCGCCCTGCATCAGCTCGCAAAAGAGCGCATGGTAGCGCTCCCGCTCCCCCGGGGGGATGAACCGCTCGAACCAGGGCTCGCCCACGGCCTCATCCGCCGGGCAGCCGAGGACCTCGGACGCCCGGCGGTTGATGAGGGCGACCCGGCCGTCCCGGTCAAGGACGACGAAGAGGGCGCCGGCGATATCCAGGTACTGCCCGAGCCGGTCTTTCTCCCGCCGCAGCCGCTCCTCGCTTCTCGCCAAACCAGTAAAGACCACTGCATAGGGCTGCCGGATCCCGGTCTCGACGAAGGCTATGTAGATGAGCCCGAACGAGAGCACCATCAGGAGGTGGCCGACCATATTCAGGAGCCCATAAACATCGGTATACAGGGTGAAGGCGAGCTCTGATGCGATCAGCACGAGGATGGCTGCGACCAGGTGGCCCGCCACCCGGGACGAGAAGACGTCCCGCAGCCGGTAGACGGCGACGGCCCCGAGGGCGAGCAGGACCGCTATGACGTACTCGCTCCAGACCTTAAACGGTGTCAGCCCCAGCCCCTCGACATAGCAGTCGGGGAAGACCGGGAAGACGAAGATCGAGAGAAGGAGGGCCCCGGTTACTCCGGCAAACCCGGCAAAGACCCGCCGGGGGCCCGGGTTTCTCCTGAGCAGGAGCGGCGCGGCGAGCAGCGTCCCGGCAAGGAGGTAGCGGGATGCGATCCAGAGCTGCGTCGGGAGGTTTGCGTCGTAGCCGACGAAGATCCTCATCCCCTCGTAGGCAAGGGTATGGACCAGCCCGATCCCGGCCACGAAGAGGAACCCGGTGCCGGCGACGAGCAGGTAACTGTTCTCCCGCATCGCCCGGGCGTTCCAGGCAACGGTGAAGACCGCTATCGCTATTGCAACGGCGACGAGTTCGGCGATCGTGTGGAAGAGAAGGTAGTTGTAGAGGCTGGTCGCTGCGAGGGCGGCAAGAAGCACTGTAAAGACAACAAACGACGTCCGTATGCCGGGTTCCGCGACACCCTCCTCCACGCGGCCTTGCCGGAGATCTGCGCCGCTCCGGGGATGGTATCCGGTCAGGGACTCTGTCTGTATAAGATCGCTCTGCATGACTCAGGATAGGATCAGGCTCTTCTGGCTACGGGGCAGGGAGGCGCCGGGCCGCTCCCTGCCGCGCGGCAGTATGATACCTGCACGGCCCGGCACCCCTGCCGCGTTTCTACCCTCAGTACAATATAACTCACTAACCATTAACCTTTCCAGCAGGAGAAACGAAGCGTAACGCTCCATTGGAGAAAAAGAGTATACCACGTGAATTTCCGGAGAGAACGATCCCGCCCGGATGTTAACCCGGAGCCGGGAGGCGAGCGGCCACCGAGCGCTACACCAGTTCGTTCCTTCGCAGGAACTCCCGGATCTCGCGGGACTCGACCCAGCCCTCGTCAAGCTGCTTCACGATCCCGTTGATCCGCTCCACCTGCTCGCGGATCTTCTCCGATGTCTTCGCATCATCAGTCAGGTCGGCCATGCCGAGGATCACCTGCAGGGGCAGGCGGATATGGTCCGCGAGGACCGCGAACTGTTCGATGTTCTGCTCGATCTGGTAGAACGCCTGCAGCCGCATATCTTCATAGCGCTTCCGGTCCGAGACGTCCCGGCCGACGACCTGGACGCCGACCACCCTGCCGCCATCCATGATCGGGGATTCATTCATCTCGACGGCGGCGGCCGTCCCGTCCTTCCGGCGGATCTCCACCAGCAACCCCTCGACAGGCTTTCCCCGGGCGACCCGGGCATCGGCCTCCAGCCAGTCGGGGCGGCTTTTCTCGAGGACATAATCACTGCACTGCACCCCGATCATCTCTTCAGGGGTATAACCGAGGATCCTCGTTACGGCCGGGGAGATGTAGGTGATCCCCCGGTCAGCGTAGCAGGTATAGATCATATCGAAACTTCGCTGGGCGATCTCCCGGAACCGCTCCTCGCTCTCCCGGAGCGCGTTCTGCATCTCCCTCCGGTCGGTGACGTCTTCCACCATCCCGATGACGAGCCCTTTCTCTTCCGGATCGCAGAGCGGCGATGTGGTCAGCCGGCCCCAGATGATCCTGCCGTCTTTTGTCACGTAGCGCTTCTCCCGGCGGGCGCTCTCCCCTGAGGCCGTCTTGCGCAGGAGAGCCCCGGCCGCCTCCCTCTCGGGCGGGTAGATCAGGTCCTGGAAGAGCATGGAATGCAGTTCGTCCTCGTCGTAGCCGAACATGCGCACGAACGCCGGGTTCATCCTCATGATCCTCCCCTCCGGGTCGATGAGCGCGATCCCGGTCCCTGCCTGCTCGAAGATCCCCCGGAACCTCCCCTCGCTCTTCCGGAGGGCGAGTTCAGCCTTCTTCTGCCCGGTGATCTCCTGTCCCGTGACGACGAGCATCCCGGCCCGCGGGCGGTAGATGTGCAGGTCGTACCAGCGCCCGGCCTTCGGCTCCTGCAACCGCCGCTGAGCCGGAACGCCTGTCTCTGCAACCTCCCCGTAGATGACGCCGGCCCCCTCGCGGATCGCCGGGAAGATATCAAAGAGCCGCCGCCCGACCAGTTCGTCGCGGCTGCGGCCGAAGACGGCGGCAGCTTTCTCGTTCAGCTCGATGATGCGGTAATCGGCGGGACTTCCTGCATCGTCAGGGATCACCTCATAGAGGGTATAACTCTCGAGCATCTGCTCAAAGAGGAGGCGGTACTTCTCCTCGCTCTTCCGGAGGGCCTCGTCTGCCCGCACCCGCTCAATAGTCCGGCCGAGCCTCTCGGCGACGGCATCGATCAGGGAGCGTTCTTCGGCAAGAAACGGCCCTTCATCCTCCTCCGGCTTCTCGTGGCGGTAGCAGACCTCCACCCTCCCCGTGACCCGGCCGTGAACGACGATCGGGCTCTCCTGCTTCCAGCAGGTCTCCACGAACCCGGCTGAGAGGTACTCCCGGCCGTCAAGAGTGATCCGGGCGGCGGCATCCCCGGGGTGGAGCCAGCCGGCGGGGAGGGTGGCGGCAACCTCAGTGAGGACCTCTTCGACCGCTATCCCGGGCCGTTCGACGATGCCGGTCATGGAGTAGAGGACCGCAAGTTCCCTCACCCGGTTATCGAGAGCGATCTGCTGCTCCCGGAGCACTTCTTCCGCCCGCCGCCGTTTTGTGATATCATCTGCGATGACGACGAGCCGGTCGTACTCCGGCCGGTATGCCTTCAGCTCGTAGTAGGTGTCGAGAGCCGGGTCGTAGACCTCGCGGTGCACCGGTGTCCCGGTTCCGGCGACCTGATACAGGAGGTCGAGCGTAGCAGGGTTGGTCGATGGGACAACCGCAGCGAGGTCTTCCCCGGCGACCTCCTCCCGGCGGCGCCCGAGAACTTCTTCGGCCTTGCGGTTGATCTGGATGACCCGGAAACCGGCCGGCCTCCCGGAGCCATCGCGGAGGACCGCAAGGAGGAGCCCGGCGTCCAGCATATGATCGAAGAGGAGGCGGTACTCCTGCCCGGAGATCCCGGTCTTCCCGTGCCCCGGCGCGACGGCGGCCTCAAGCATCGCGGCGACGGCGCAGACGAGGTCGCGCTCCTGCGGCAGGAAAGGATCTCCCGTCTCCACCGGCCTCTCCCGGCACTCGACCACGAGGTGCCCGGCGACGATCCTTCCAGGCCCCGGGGCGGCGGTCCCGGGCACGACCCGTGCCGATACCCGTTCCGGGTGCCGGAACCCCCGGGGAAGGAGGCACGCCGCCCGCCGGAAGACCTCCTCAGGATCGGCACCGCCTTCCCCGATCACCCGGGCGATTGCGGAGAGAGTCCAGAGCTCCCTCACCTGCCCGCCGGGCTCGTCCCGGCCGGTGATGTCAAGGGTGACCCCCACCCAGAGGACGACCTGACCGGCGGCATCCCTGAC
>JAGVUK010000324.1 GCA_019136335.1 Methanomicrobiales archaeon | reverse complement strand
ACCGGTGCATTCACCGTCTACCTCATCCACGAACCGTCCTGCAGGGCCGACTGGGACGCCGACCTCATCCTCGCCGGCCACACCCACGGCGGCCAGTTCCTCCTCCCGGTCATCGCGCAGCTGAACGGCCTCGGCGTCATCGAGCTTGCCGGCCTCTTCGAGACGAACGGGACGCCGACTTACGTATCCCGCGGGATCTGCAGCGCGGGCATCGCCGGCGTGGACCTTCGGTTCAACTGCCGGCCCGAGATCGTCCTGATCAACCCGACAGAAGAGCAACTCCGGACCCTCGGCGACTCTGCCTGAGGACCGCTCACGGTTCGAGGATCGCGCGTGCCCGCCCGGCGATCACCAGCACTTCCGGAAGGGAGAGACCCGTATCGCGGGCGATGGCTGTGGCGTCGCCGTAGGCGACTTCTTTTGCCATGAGGACCCCGGCAGCCGCGAGCCTTGCGGAGACCGACGGCCCCACCCCGCTGACAATGGTGACCGGGTAAGACTGCGTCTCCTCGATCATCGCCCGGAGGTTCTGTTCCGCCGGGTAGTCCCATCCGATATGCCCGATCCCCCGGCAGGCCGCGTAGCGCTTTGCGTGCTCCGAGAGTTTGGTGTTGCAGACGATCAGGGCGCCGTCGATCGAGACGGTACACCGCCCGGACCGGAACCCCTCCTGGAGGTCCTCGACGATCGCCCGGGCGATCCGTCCTTCGTCGAGGCCAGTCATCCGGTGGTGGCTCGCGTGGTGCTTCACCTCGACAAATATGGTTGCGCCGTCCTTACTGGCGACGGCGTCCACCTCGTGCTCCCCGCACCGCCCGGCAAGGACGCACCCGGCCTGGACCCGGTAGCCGTGCTCCCGGAGGAGAACCCGCACGAACTCCTCGAAATCGGGTTTCGGGCGGAGAAGGGCGAGCGCTCTCCGGAGATCCGTCCGGTGGCGGACGGCGGGGCGGACGGTCCGGGCCCGGGCGCGGATCATCCGGAGGACTGCGGCCGTCTTCACCCCGTCGGGCACCGACTCCTCGATCTCGTCGGCGACCCTGTCGGCATCCCCCGCCCCGAGCCCGAGGTTCCGGAGCGTCCGCCGCACCTTCCCGGGGTCGAAGGGCTGCAGGCTGCCGTCGGCCTTCGTGACGTGCTTCATTGATGATCCGTCTGTGCGCCGGAGAGGAAAAGCGTTCGCTACCGCATTTCCCGGAGGCGCCGCTCACTGCGTGATCGAGATGGCCCGGAACTGGACGATCGACGACGGTCCGGGGGGGCCGCACCCTTATCTTCTCCCGCGCCCAACGGGGACTACGAGAAGATGGAAGCGTTACAACGCCCGGCCGTCCTGATCCTCGGCGCAGGGGCCGTCGGCCTCTCGCTCGCCGGAAGGCTCCGCGGGGCGGCGACGGTCTATGCGGCCTGCCGGCCGGCGCACGCCGATGCGATGCTTGAGCGGGGCCTTATCATGGAGGGTATCTGGGGGACCGGAACCGTCGACGGGATCACTCCTGTCACGGGGCCAAAAGAGGTCCCGCCCGGGGTCGACTTCGTCATCATCACCGCGAAGGGCACCGACAGCCGGGCGATCTGCGAGGAGTATGCCGGGCTGCTCCGGGACCGCCCGGTGGCGAGCCTCCAGAACGGCATAGGAAACGAGGATATCATCGCCCGCTACACCGATACCGTCATCGGCGGGACCGTGACGACGAACTTCTCGGTCATGGGCCCGGGACACGTCCGGGTCTCAAGCGAGAGCGCCCCAATGCGCTTCGGGGTCTGGTCCGGTGACGGCGGCGCTGCCGCGGCCCTTGACGGGCTCATCGGCGTCATCAGGTCCGCCGGCATCCCGGTCGAGGCGGACGACGATATCCGCTCGGGAAAGTGGACGAAGGCGCTCCTCAACATCGCGGTGAACCCGATCTGCGCCCTCCTCGCGGCCCCGGTCGGCGCCGCCGCCGACGAAAACGTCAGGGAGACCGTTTCCGGGCTCATCCGCGAGACCTTCGCCGTCGCCGGCGCCGAAGGGGTCCGGCTCCCCTGGGCGACCGCCGACGATTACCTTGCCCACCTCTTTGGGGTGCAGGTGCCCGACTTCGCCGCGGTCTACCCCTCCATGTACTACGACCTCCGGCGGGGGCGCCGGACGGAGATCGATCTCCTCAACGGGTACGTCGCACGCCTCGGGGAGCGCCACGGCATTGAGACGCCGCACAACCGGTGCATCGCCGGCCTCGTCCGCTACGCGGAGGCGCACCCCCAAACACTGTGAGGGGTCACTCCCCGCCCATCTTCGCGGCGAGCTTTCGGGCCGCCTCTTTTGCCTTTGCCTCGGTCCTCCAGAGCCCCGTCCTGCCGACGGGTGTTCCTTCCCGGTCGTAGAGCTGCACATAGTAGCCGCCGTCCTGGCGGGCAAATCGGACCTCGCCGACGATACCGGGACCGTACTCCTGCATACCCTGAGGTTATGGGCGGCGAAGATATGAGGGTTCCGCGCGGCGGGCGATACCCGGCACCCCGGCGGTCTTCGCGGTCCCGGCCCTGTCACGTATATATAAGATGAGCCTGTATGCCTGCCGGGTGATGGTGGTGATCCTCATCGTGTACTACTCCTGGCAGGGGCATACCGAGAAAGTGGCGGCGGCGCTCGCCGAGCGGGTCGGCGGCAGGCTTGAGAAGATCGAACCGGTTTCGGAGGTGGGGATGTTCAGGAAGGGCATGATGGCGGCGTTCGGCATGCGGGCAGCGATCCGCCCGGTGCAGGCGGACCTTACCGGTGTCGACTTCCTGGTCGTCGCAACCCCGGTCTGGTCGCAGAAGGTTCCGCCCTACGTCAACGAGTACCTCTCCCAGGTCTCCGGAGCTTCGGGAAAACCCTTCTCGGTCCTCGTGGAGATGGGGGGTTCGGGGGCGGAGAAAGCGGTTGCGATCGTGAGGAAGAGCCTCGAAGCGAAGGGGATGCGGTTCGTCTCGTCGGCAACCACGCTCGAGAGCGAGGTCGATGCCGGGCAGTTCGGCCCGGCGATCGAGAGGCTCGCCCGGACGATCGCAGAGGCCCCCGCGCCGGCCGCGTAGGCGGCTCTCCGCCCCTCACAGCGTCAGCGGGACCCCGAGGAGGTGCAGCACCACCGTGACCAGCACACCGAAGATCCCGCCGATCGCGCAGATGAGGACGGTGATCAGGTTGATGGGGATGTCGGGCCGGCCGACGAGGCTCATGAGGTTGAGGACGTCGATGAGCCAGAGCAGGATCACGCCCACGACGGCGTTGATGATGAGCCCGGCGACGCTTTTGACCACTTTGTAGAGGACGAACGCGACAACGGCAACCAGGATCAGGGCAAGGAGCGCTGTAAACAAGCTCATACTGCCCGTTTGACGCCCCGGGTATTGAACCTTCCCCGGGGGGTGTCGCCGCTCAGATATAGCCCAGCGCTTCGAAGACTGGCTGGAAGCAGACCCCGTTCCCGGTCTTCACGCACCGGATCCCCGGAACCCCTTCGTAGGCACCCATCGTCCGGCCGTCGCCAAGTTCGACCCAGTCGTGGACGGCGATGCCCCGCCCGAAGACCTCCACGTGGAGTGCGTCGGTCCGGAACGTCTCTGCATCCCAGACCATGAACCCGTGGACCGGCCGGGCGGGGATCCCGTTCCGGCGGAGGATCTCCGCCCTGAGGAGCGCAAGGTCGGTGCAGTCGCCCTTCCTGTGGGCGAGGGTCGCGTTAAGGCCCACCGGGAAGAGACGGGGGATGCCGTCGACACGGGCAAACGTCGCCCGGTCCACCCGCTCAATGAATCCGTTGCAGGAAGGATCTGTACTCCCCGGGGCGAGGTCCTCTTCCGGTACAGGGAACCAGGCCCAATCATCGGTAAAGACCGGTCCAGGGGCGCCGCTCCCGGGGTCACCCCATCCGCCGTCGCAGACCAGGTGCCCCTGCGGGATGAGGACGGAGAGGAGAAGGATAGCCTGAAGAATACTCCAAACCACGTTATTCTCTCAATATGCTTTAATATGATTGATAATATAATATCATTTCTATTTGAAACCAGGTATCTGGCATCTTCAATATAACTATCACGACCGTAGATGGGCCGGGAACGGATACAGCGCGCCCCGGGGATATACCGACCGTACAGGAAGGGGGGTTATGGGGTTCCGGGGCCTTGAGCCGGAGGGAAAAGAGGTTCAGTTTCCGGGTAGCGGCGGGGTCACCGGGAGGTGGGGAGCCCGGTGATATCCCGGGCGGCGAGAGCTGCAGTGGAGAACGTCGCCTGCAGGTTGTAGCCCCCGGTGTCGCCGTCGATATCGAGCACCTCGCCGATGCAGTAGAGGTTTTGCACGATCCGTGAGGCCATCGTCTTATGGTCGATCCCGTCGAGGGCGACCCCGCCCCGCGTCGCCATCGCCAGAGAAAATCCCCCGAGCCTCGCCACGGTGAATGGGAACTCCGCGACGGACGCGACAAGCGCGTCCCGGGCCTTCTTTTGGAGGTGGGCGCAGGTCGCTCCCGCAGGGACCCCGGCAAGATCGAGCAGCCGCCGGACGAACCGTTCCGGGAGGGCGAGGTCGCAGAGGGCGGTCTTTGCCTGCCGCGCACCGCCCTCCATGACGGCACCGGCGACCCTCTTTCGCACCGCTTCCGCGTTCGCACCATCAAGGAACGTGACCCGGAGCACGTCGCCCGGGAGGATGAAGCGGGAGAGGTCGAGTATACCCGGGCCGGAGAGGCCGGTATGCGTCAGCAGGACGTCGCCGGTATGCCGGCGGACCACTCTTCCGCCCCGGTAGACGGCGATGGTGATGTTCTCGAAGGATATCCCGGCAAGGTCGGTGAACGGGTAGTCCTCGACATAGACCGGGGTGAGCGCCGGGGCAACCTCTGTGACGGGCTGCCCGAGGGCCCGGGCGAAGGCATAACCGTCCCCGGTCGAGCCGGTGGCGGGGTAGGAGGCACCCCCGGTGGCGATGACGAGGACGCCGGCCCGGACGACAGCCTTCCCTGTCCGGATGAGGAACCCGTCCCCGTCCCGCTCCACGGCGAGGACCGGCTCGTTGCACCGGATAGCCACCCCGCGGGCGGAGCACTCCGCGAGGAGGACGGCAAGAACGTCGGCGGACCGCCGGGTCTCGGGGAAGACCTTCCCCCCGGGTTCGGCCTGCATCAAAAGACCCCTGTCGGCAAAGAAGGCGATAAGATCCCGGTTCGTAAAGTTCAGGAGCGCGGGGCGGAGGAACGCCCCGTGGTCGCCGTAACGGGAGAAGAAACCGGCGATCTCCCCGTCGTGGGTGATGTTGCACTGTCCCGAGCCTGCAACCAGGAGTTTTCGCGCCGGTGCGGGTTTCTTCTCAAAGAGGACCACGGCCCGTCCTTTTCCCGCTGCCTGCAGGGCGCAGAAGAGCCCTGCGGGACCTCCCCCGATGATCACGATGGCGTCGTTCACGGCAATAACCTTATACCGTGCTTCCCGGGGGAACATCAGCATTGGGGTGCGGCGGCCGATATGCTATAGAGGTGGGGCGTATAATGGACCCTGGCCCCCGGAACGAGTGATACGAATGGATACCCGGGGAACATGACCCTGCGGTTCGCCGACGACCCCCTGATGGTCTTCACCGACGTTGCGCTGATCGGGTCTTCCGCCTGGGGGTCAGGCGACCCGCACCACTTCTACGCCGACAACATCGTCGTCAGGAACTACGTCCCCGTCGAGCCGGTGCTCTCCTACGAGGGGGGTTAGGTCTATATGCCGGGAGGATGCACCGGGGACCCATGTGGCGTCCCGCTGCCATCCTCCTCATGGTTGTTCTGCTCTGCAGTGCTGCCGGCTGTGCGGCCCCTCCGCTCAAGGAGCCGACCGTCGCCGTCGGCGGGGTCGAGGTCGAGAAGATCACGTGGGGGAGCACCAACCTCACGCTCCGGCTCATCGTCGACAACCCCAACCCCATCGGCGCCACCCTGGCCCGGGTCTCGTTCGACGTTTTCTTCCTCGATGACGGGCGGGCGGTCTACCTCGCGCACGGGGAGCAGGAAGGGATCCGGATCCGGCCCGACGGCGAGACCACCGTCGCCATCCCGGTGACCGTCGATAATCCGCCGCTCGTGCAGGCGCTCCTGCGTACCCTGCAGGACGGGACGATCATGCTCCGGGTCGACGGCTCCGGGACGCTCGACTACGGCATCGCGACGTTCGAGGTTCCGTTCAACCGGACGGTCGAGGTGCGGCCGGGACAGGGGTGACCCGGGATCACCCCGGCGGCAACTCCGCAAGGAGCCGGACGTGGAGGAGCCGCCGGACGGCGGTGGCGTTCGTGGCGACCGCAAGGATGACGAGCGCCGGGAAGACGAACCCGGTGACCAGCCCGGCGATGATGACCGCGAGCCGCTCCGGCCGGGCGAAGAGGCCGGCCCGGCACTCGATCCCGAGACCCCCGGCCCTGGCCCGGGCGTAACTGACCATCAGCGACCCGATCGCGGCCGCAAACGCAGCAACGACGCCCCAGGGCGCTGCGGCCCACGCGTAGTGGACGAGCAGCCCGGCGTAGACCGCTGCCTCCGCGTAGCGGTCCAGAAACGAGTCGAGGAACGCCCCGAAGACCGATGCGGCACCGCTCGCCCGGGCAAGCGCTCCGTCGAGCGCGTCGAAGGTACACGATGCCGCGACAACGAGTCCGGCGGAGAAGAACGAACCGGCGGCACAGAGGACCCCGGCGACCGCCATCCCGGCAAACCCGAGCAGGGTGAGGGTGTTCGGGGTCACCCCGGTCCGGGCGACGAGGGAGGCGGTCCGCACAAGCACCCCGTTCGTCCTTGCCCGGAGGCGCTCCTCGATCACCGGCCCGCCTCCCGGGGGAGAAGGCTCCCGGGTGCCCACGCCCTATCCATGGCAGGGAATCGTCGCTCCCGGGAGATAAGGGTGTCTCTCCCGGGGGCGGGGCAATGATTGTGATACGATCGTTATGAAGTTCCACGGCGGGGAGCGGGAGCACCGGGTAATGGAGCACTTTTACGCCCGGATTCCTTCCGCTTGAGTCCTGGTGTGGCCGTTTCCGGGGGGCCATCCTGAGCATGCCGAACGGGGGAGGAAGATCCCGGTTTCTGCCGGGGGACGGTCACTCTCGCTGCAGGGCACGGATATACTCTGTGAGATACTGCTCGATGTCGCCGATATCTTCCTGGAGCAGGTTGTAGATCCTGTCATTGTCAATATCCCAATAGATGTGGATCAACCGGTTTCGGAACCGGGCCATTGTCTGCAGGCGCGTTCCGAGGTTCTTATCGAAGAACCCGTGCTCCTCTAAAATGCAGAACGTGTCGGCATAATTTTCCGGGATTTTCCATCGATTCTTCGTAATCACATGGTTGGCGAGATCGATAGCCGCCTCGATGCCGATGATAAGGTGATATTTCGCGCTTGCAACGAGATGCGGGTCTTGCGTGAATACTTCCCTCGGCAGTCTGCCCAGTTCCCGGAGCCGCTCACAGGCCTGCATCAACTCTGACGACAGGGTAGTGACCTTCTCTTCATCGTAGGAGACCAAGAGCTTCCCTCCTGTAGCGCTCCCGATAATAGGAGAAGTCATGATACTCGGTGAGAATCTTGCAGGCAAACTCGCAGCGCACCCGCTCGTCGCGGGAGAGCAGGATCTCCCCCGTCCGGAGGACCGTGAACGCGAACGAGAGCGGGGCCGCGGAGAGCACCCGTACATCGACTGGCACCCCGATCGCCTCCTCCAGTTCCTGCGCGAGCGCCAGCTCATACCGGAGCGGGTCAGTAAGTCCGGGGCTGCCATGCACGAGGGAAACGGCAATATCGATATCGCGGAAGGGGCCCTGCAGAAAGGAGCCGTACACGTACGCAAACAGGATCTCCTCTCTCTCCTCCAGCCGGGTGGTGAGAAGGGCACGAAGATGCTGTTTCTCTTCCGGGGAGACGTCCCGGGGTCTCATTGGAGAGTGGTCGCTGCCGGCAGATAAAGACCTTGTGCCACGCGGGAGAATATCCCGGTAGCCCCATCCAGACACCGGGCGAGAGGCGCTACGAATGCGAAATGCAGGAAGCAGAGCAATGGCTGCGGCAGGGGGTAGGGCGAAAGGAGTCTTGCCAGTGCAGGGAACACCTGCCGAACAGCATCACAGGGAACCTGGCGCCGCGCCGACTACCCCCTTCTCTTGTCGGGGGCACGATCCCGTGGATGGGAGCGCGCTCATTACAGGCTTGCGATTCAACTTCTTCCCCGGTGGCGGAGGAGCAGCCCACAATAGGATCGTTGACGAGAGTCCTGGAAACGATGTTAACGCCTGCATTCAGATCGGTGTTCCCGGCGTGGCTGCACGTGAGGCAGAGGAACGCTGCCTGGCTCGGGCGGTCGTCGGGGTGAACGAACCTGCAGACACTACACTGCTGGCTTATGTACGCCTCGTCGATCACCTTCACCAGAACCCCGGCCCGTCGGGCCTTGTACTCGATGAAGGATCGGATCTGATGGAACGCCCACCTGTGATGCCCCGCTCGTGCCGGGTCTTCGTAACCGTAGTCCACTGGAGAATGCCCGTTAGGTCTTCCAGGGCAATCCCCCGCTTCGCGTCTCCGGTAGCGCAGACGATCCTTTTGCTGACGACGTGGTTCGTGTTGGTCTTGAACCGGCGCTCCCGGCCGGAGATCTTGCGCAGTTTCTCCTTGGCGTCCTCCACCCCCTTCTGCTGCAGAACTGCACGGAGTCGGCCGTAGCGCCGCCGCACCAATCCAGATCTAGATCGCGCGGAACTTTTCACCCTTCCTGCGCACCAGCCCGACCTTCTTGAGATCGTTGAGGAGCCCTTTCACGAACTCGGGAGTGAGTTCCAGCACGATCTTCCAGCCTTCTCCAGCGCTCTCCACTGCGCTGCTCCCGAGGGCCTCCGCAACCTCCGCCGGTGTCAGCGTTCCGCGTCCTTCGAGGATCTCCAGGGTTCTCCCGATGACGACCCTCTTTAAGGAGACGCCCGCCCGGAACGACTCGTACTCCTCCTCATCGATCTCAAGGTCATCGGCAATCTCGTCGATCCTGTCGAGATCCCCCTCGAGGATAGCCTCAGGGCCGAACTCCAGCAGGTATTCAGGCACCGGGGTGACGGTCATCTCCGTCAGGACACCGTGCTCTTTGAGTATTTCCGGGTCGATATCCTCGACGGCGTCACCCGGAAGGGTGATGACGATATCCTCAAGGATCATACGACCCTGCACGACCACTGCCTCACCCTCAGCCTTGATCAGGCCGTTCTCGTCCAGCGTGGAGAACGCCATCACCTTGTGCAACGCGGACTCCAGGGTATCCGGCGGTTCCTCTCCCGGGGCGGCCCCGGCGGACGGCACCATCCACTCTTTGAGGTCGTCCATGGGGACAAGATCCCCGGGCTGGTATTTCGCCATGAATTCGACGATATCCTCCGCAATACGCTCCACCGTAACGAGGAAGGGGTTGTACAGCCGCCCGGGCCCGGTATCTCCACCCTCTTCGGCGTCGCTCTCTTCACCGCCCTCCTCAATCATGAACTCTTCGCGGAGTCTCTCGACCCGTGAAACCTCTTCCCTCAGCAGCGCCTTAATATCCCCGATTGTCCCTTTTGCAGCAACCAGACCCTCCAGGACAACAGTCTGCGTGATGCGTGCCGGCATACCGGCCTCCCTGAAGGCACGCGCGATCTCCGGGGTATCGATAGGGCCGCGGATGATAAGCATCTCCTCGAGCACCATACGTCCTCTCCATCCTGTCGGCGCATCCACTCATCAGGCCGGCGGTGTGGGGGCGCGGGAGAGCCCCTGCCCGAGGAGGTACTCGTGCGCCGCGAGCGCCGCCTTCGCCCCCTCGCCCGCGGCGATGATGATCTGTTTGCCCTTGATGCAGGTCGCGTCGCCGGCCGCAAAGACCCCGTCGACGCGCGTGTGGTTGTTCTCGTCGATGAGGATCTCGCCCCGCTCGTTCAGCGCCACCAGGTCCCCGAGGAACCCCGTATTCGGGACAAGCCCGATCTCAAGGAAGAGCCCCTCCACACCGAGAGTCGTCGCCTTCCCGGTCTCGCGGTCGCGGATCGTGACCCCGGTCAGGGCCGCATCACCGTGGAGTTCCGCCACCTCGTGATGGAGGAAGACCCGCACGCCCGTCTCCTCTGCCCGGTTGACGTAGATCTCGTCGCACCGGAGAGCCCCCCTGGCGATCAGGGCCACGGAACTTGCGATCTTTGCCATCTCGATGGCAGTCTGGATCGCCGCATTCCCCCCGCCGACGACGGCGACGGGCCGGTCACGGAAGAGCGGGCCGTCGCAGGTCGAGCAGACGGAGATGCCTCTCCCGATCAACCGGTCCTCACCCGGGAGCCCCAGGGTCCGGGGTTGCTTCCCGGGGGCGAGGATGACCGTCCGGCAGCGGAAGGCGTTCCCCGGGGCCGTCCGGACAAGGAAGAGATCACCCTCTTTCCGGATACTCTGGACCCGGTCAAGCTCGAGGCTGACGTCGAGCCCGCGGACCTGCTCCTCGAACTTCCCGATAAGGTCCTCCCCCGTGATCATCCGAAACCCCATATAGTTCTCGATCGCCCAGCTCCAGGTTGCCTGGCCGCCGATATTCTCCGATACGACGACGGTCTTCATGAGTTTTCTCGCACAGTAGACCGCGGCCGTCAGCCCCGCCGGCCCCGCTCCCACGATGACCACGTCATAGACCCCGTCCGTCACCGGCGTCCCGAAGAGTTCCCGGAGCCTCTTTGCATCGAACCCGACGATCACCTCATCGCCGAAGACCGTGACCGGCACCCCCCGCTGCCCCGAGACCCGGATCATCTCCCGCGCTGCCTCACGGTCTCTCCCGACGTCGACGGTCGTGTATTCGACATTGTACTTCCGAAGAAATGCCTGGACCATCCGGCAGTAGGGGCAGTTCTCCGTCGTATAGACCTTCACACCTGCCATGAAGAAGAGGATAGTCCGGGAGCCCTATTTAACTTGTGGAGGGCGAGCCGGGCGGCTCCGGGGATCCGGCCGGAGCGGTGCAGGACGGAAAAAGAGGGGTTATTGGACTTCGCGGAACATCCGGTCCGGAACCCCACAGATGGGGCACTTCTCCGGTGCCGCTCCAAGCTCGATGTTGCCGCAGACCGGGCAGAGGTAGATCTTCTCCACGCCAATATCCTTTCCTTCCCGGACAGCCTCAAGTGCCTGGAGGTAGAGGTTTGCGTGCACCTCTTCCGCGCGCATAGCGTGGGTGAAGACGATCGCGGCCTCGTTCTTCCGCTCCTTCTTCGCCTCTTCAACAAACGCGGGGTACATCGTCGTGAACTCGTAGTTCTCCCCCTCGATTGCGCCTCTCAGGTTCTCTTCGGTGCTCCCGACGGCGTTTTTGATGAAGAGGAGACGCTTTGCGTGGATGGCTTCCGCCTCACTTGCCGCCCGGAAGAGTTTCCCGACCACCGGGTAACCCTCAGCGGCTGCTTTCTCGGCAAAGACCGAGTATTTCCGGTTCGCCTGGGACTCCCCGGCGTACGCGTTCTGAGCGTTCTCATCTGTCGGCATAACTTAATTATTTCAGGAGTACCCTGTTAAATATCTTTCACCTGGCGACCCCGGAAACCCTATGCCACTGGAGCACCACAGTCCCATATATGCGGGGTGACCGGGTACAGCGGGTCTTCATCATCGTCCTCATCTTAAACCTCGCCGTTGCAGTCGCGAAAGCGGCCTTCGGCATCATTGCCGGGTCGGTGAGCATGGTGGCGGATGCCCTCCACTCGGGGTTCGACTCCTTCTCAAACATCGTCGGCATCATTGCCATACGCCTTGCAGGAAAACCCCCCGACCCGGAGCACCCTTACGGCCACGGCAAGATCGAGACCCTCGGGACCCTCGTCATCGGGGCGATGCTCCTCCTGACCGCCGCCGGCATCTTCCTCGAGGGATATCGGCGGCTTGTCAATCCTGTCACCCCTGCGATCACCCCCGTCACCGTGGCGGTTATGGTCGGGACGCTCGTCATCAATATCGCCGTCTCCACCTACGAGCGGAGGCGGGGCGAGGAGTACCAGAGCCAGATCCTCATCGCCGACTCCCTGCACACCAGAAGCGACGTCTTCGTCTCCATCGCCGTCCTTGGGGGGTTCCTCGCGGTCAGGCTCGGTTACCCCGAGGCTGACCCGATCATCGCGTTTGCCATCGGCCTCCTCATCGCGAGGATGGGCATCGGGATCCTCTACGAGGCCGCACAGGTCCTCACCGACTCGATGAACCTCCCCTGCGACCCGGCGCTCGTCCGGGCCGTGGTGATGGATACCCCGGGGGTAGCCGGGTACCACGACTTCCGGTGCCGGGGTAAGCCGGGCGAGATCTTTGCCGACATTCACATCACCGTCGACCCGGCTCTCCCCGTCGCCGCGGCCCACGTGGTCTCCGATGAGGTAGAGCGGCGGCTCAAAGAGACGGTGCCGGGGCTCGCTGAGGTTGTCGTCCATATTGAGCCCGACGACTCACCCTGAGGCCCCACCGCCGGAGAGGAGCCGCCCGAGTTCATAGCCCTTCCGGTACGCCGCCTCCATCACCTCCGGCCGTGTCCTGATATCCTGAATTGTGTCCATGTCGTTTCGGAGCACCTCGTCCCAGTAGGGGCAGTCGATGATCTCGCCGAACGCTCTCGCGGTCATCTTTGCACCCTCGAAAACGGTCGGGAGGTTCATCCCCGCGATCGATATGAAGAGCATCTTCCGTTCTCTTCGCCGCCCGGGGGTGACAAAGGACTGTCCGCGGTGGTATTTGGCCATGTAGAAGACCTGGAACCGGTCTATGAACGACTTGAGTCTCCCGGGGATCCCCATCGTCATCACGGGGGTGGCGATGATCAGGCCGTCCATCTCCCGAAATTTGTCGTATATCCCGATCATTTCGTCCCCGATCCGGCAGGTCTCGTTCTCCCGGCAGTAGAAGATCTCCATGCAGGGCGCAATATCGAGGTGCGCGACCGCGATCCGCTCGACCTCGCACCCGGCCTCCTCTGCCCCCCGGACGGCCTCGTCGAGGAGGCGGGCGGTGTTGCCGTGAAGGAGCGGGCTCCCGAGCAGAGCGATAACCTTCTTTCGCATGATTCTGGGTTGCACACGGGCCTATTAATAAGATGCGGCGTTCCGGGACCCCGGAGCCTGCGCCGGCCTTGCCGGGGAGGATACTGCTAAATACCTTGAAACGATATGATCGCTCTGGTGAGTGCCTGTGGCCGAACCAGGAACCAGAAAGACTGCGAAAGCGGGAGAGAAGCCGGGCCCCGGACGGTTCATCTGCATCGACTGCGGGAGAGAGGTCCGGATCGGCAGCACCGACGAGGATCTCGTCAGGTGCCCGACCTGCGCCTGCGAGATGTACAACTGCCTCCCGATGACCCACATCAGGCCGGACATCAAAACACCGGAGGATGTCATGCATCCCCCTGAGAGGAAGACCAAGACCGAGTAGTACGAGGTGAGAGGAATGGTGAACGTATCAGCAAAAGGGCAGATCTATCACTGCGAGATCTGCGGAAACGTGGTCCAGGTTCTGGAGGTCGGCGGCGGCGAACTGGTCTGCTGCGGCGAACCGATGGTGCTTGAAGAGTGATGGGCATGGGCGAGGAACAGAAGAAACTGGAAGAGAAGATCGGGAAAGTCCCCGTGATCTTCAAAGACCTCAAAGAGACGGACCCCGACCTCTACGGGAAGGTTATGGGGCTTGATCAGATGATCTGGGCCGACGGCGCCCTCTCGAGACAGACGAAGAAGATCATTGCGATCGCGATCGCCGCCGCGCTCCGGGACGGGCATGCCGTCCGCGCACAGATGGCGGGTGCCGGGAGTCTCGGCGTATCGAAGGAGGAGATCGAGGAGGGGCTCAGGGTCGCGTTCTTGCTCGCGGGGATGCCGGCCTACGTCCACGGCAAGACCGCTCTTGAGGAGTACCTGGGCAACCGCCCGCGGAAGTGAAGCCATGGAACCCGAAGAAGTAGTTCGGATGCCGGTTATCGGCGAAGCGGCACCCGAGTTTGACGCGCTGACCACCCACGGCCGCCTGAAACTCTCGAACCTCAAGGGGAAGTGGGTCATCCTCTTCTCCCACCCGGCCGACTTCACGCCGGTCTGCACCACGGAGTTCATGGCGTTTGCCGGGATCGCCGACGAGCTCGCGAAGCTGAACGTCCAGCTCGTCGGCCTCTCGATCGACAGCGTCCACTCGCACCTTGCGTGGATCAGGAACATCAAGGAGAAGATGGGCGTCGACGTCCCGTTCCCGGTCATCGCCGACCTCGACATGCAGGTCGCCAGGAAGTATGGGATGATCCACCCCGGACAGAGCAGCACGTCCACCATCCGGACGGTCTTCTTCATCGACGATAAGGGCATCATGCGGGCCATGCTCTACTACCCGATGTCCAACGGCCGCTCCATGCCCGAGATCCTCAGGCTCACGAAGGCCCTCCAGACCTCTGATGCGCACGGCGTCGCGACACCGGCGAACTGGCAGCCCGGCGATAAGGTCATCGTCCCGGCGCCAAAGACACCCGAGGAGATCGAGAAGAGGATGAAGGAAGGCTACGAGTGCAAAGACTGGTACCTCTGCTTCAAGAAAATCTAAACCCGACACTTTTTTTGCCTCCGACTGGACAATACTCCCTGTATGACCATTGACGTCCTCGCGTTTGCGACCTCGCCCCGCCGCCACGGCAACTCCGAGACCCTGCTTGACTGGGTGCTCGATGCGATGAAGGGGGAAGGAGCGGCGGTCGAGAAGATCGTCGTCCCGGAGGTCGATATCCGGCCCTGCCGGGGGTGCAACGTCTGCGAGAGGCTCAACCGGTGCGTCCAGCGGGACTACATGGACTACATCCACGACCGGATCGTCGCGGCCGACTGCATCATCCTCGCGTCCCCCATCTACTGCATGGGGCTTGCAGCGCAGGCGAAGGTGCTGGTCGACCGGACGCAGGTCTTCCGCTCCCGGAAGTATGTCCTCCGCCTCCCGGTCGTCCCGCCGGAGCGGAAGGGAAAGCGGGTCGGGATCTTCCTCTCAACCGCCGGGCAGAACTGGGACTACGTCTTCGACGCGGCGATCCCGTCGGTGAAGTGCTTCTTCAACGTCATCGACGTCAGAAATAGGGATATCAGGTACCTGATGGTGAACGGCGTCGACGAGAAGGGAGCGATCTCCCGCCACCCCACCGCGAGAGTCGACGCAGAGGCCCTGGCAGGAGAGGTCGCCGCACACCTGCAGGAGGTCCGGGCGATATGACCGAGCCCGTAAAAGTCCTCGGGATCTCCGGGAGCCCCCGGCGGCACGGGAACACCGAGACCCTGCTCGACGCCGTGCTCGAGGGAGCCCGGGAGGCCGGAGCGGAGGTCGAGAAGATCGTCCTTCGGTCGCTTGACTACGCCTCGTGCCGGGGGTGCAACGCCTGCCACCAGACCGGGGTCTGCGTCATCCAGGACGACCTCACCCCGGTTTTCGAGAAGATCGCCGCCGCCGACGTCCTCGTCATTGCATCACCCATCTACTCGATGGGGATCACGGCCGAAACGAAGGGACTGATCGACCGCGCCCAGTACATCTGGGCGCGCAAGTTCATCCTGAAGACCCTCTACTTCACCGCCGGGCACACCCGGCGCCATAAGGGGATCTTCGTATCGACCGCGGGGCTCGGGTGGGAGAATGTCTTCGACGCTGCGTTTCCCGCTATAACCGCCTTCTTCAACACCACCGGGTTTGAGTACTGGGACAACGTCATAGCAAACGACCTGGACCGCTACGGCGGGATTGCGGGGCACCCCACCGCACTTGCGGAGGGGCGGGAGAAGGGGCGGGAAGTGGTCGCCCTCCTCCAGAAGACGCAGGCGCGAGGAGACACGGAGACCTGAGGCCTCACCCGGGAGGAGACCGCCCCCGAACCCTTCACAAGACCGGGGTACCCGGCCCGGAGCATCCGCAGGTGGGTTCTATCCACCGGGGTCGAAACGTGGATGCAGCCCTCCCCGGGTCTCCCTTCCCGGCAAAGGAGATTCGGGATGAGCACCGGGGATAAAAAAATATTCCCCGAAGGCCATTCCGCGCAGGCATGCCCGGGCCGGGCCCCTGGTGCACGGATCAACAATATTTCCTTTTGGCCTGCAACCGAAGTATATTAATAAGATCTCGGTGAGTACTCCTTTCAGTATAGGCCCGAGAGATATTTTTCAGGACCACAGAAGGGCACGTATGTGACTCCTATCAAGCCCCCTGGAACCCTTTGCGAAGCGCCGCCGGAATACCGGGTACTTGACAGTTTCGATGACTGGTATCTCCTGATCGATGAGGATCACGACGTAATCTGGGCGAACTCGGCCCTCCGCCGTATCTTCGGGGTTCCGGAAGGCGAACTCAGGCAGGCCGTCCGCGCGCTCGGGGGAGATGGGGATCTTGTCGCGAGGATCCTTGCGGCACTTGGGGATGGTGGTGAGATCCCCGAGTTTGAGTGCCGGATCCGGGACCTGGAAGGGGAAGAGCGGCGGTGTCTCTGCTCAGGCCGGAAGGCGCCGTCCGGCGAGGGCTGGTTACTGCGGTTCCGGGATGTCCCGGATGCCGGGGACTACGAGAAGATCGTCGAGTACACCGGGACGGCGACGATCCTCATCGAGGACGACGGCATCATCTCGGTTGCGAACACCGAGTTTGAGCGGCTCTCCGGGTACCGGCGCCATGAGCTCGTCGGGGTGAAACGGCTGACCGATTTCGTTCCCCGCACCGACGAACTCCGGCGGATTATCGGTTACCACGCCCTCCGGCGGAGCGACCCTGCGGCCGCACCGAAGAACTACACCTTCTCGTTCGCCGACCGGTCCGGGAACGTCCATACCGTCGAGGTCACCATCGGCATGGTCCCGGGGACAAACCGGTCAGTGATGTCGCTCCTCGACGTGACCGGGCGGAGGCGTGCCGAGCAGGCGCTGCAGAAGAGTGAGGAGCGGCTGATCCTCGCACTTTCGGCGGCAAACGATGGGCTGGTCGACTGGGACGTCGGCACCGGGACGATCTTTTACAGCCCACGGTGCTTCACGATGCTCGGCCACGAACCGGGGGCGTTCGTGCCCACGGTCTCCTCGCTCCTCTCGCTTGTCCATCCTGAGGACCGCGATCGTGTGGAGGAGGCGCTCACCGCCATGGCCACCGGAGAGCGCGATCGTTTCGAGATGGAGTTCCGGGCGCGGTCAGCATCCGGGAAATGGATCTACGTGCTGGACCGGCTCCAGGTGGTCAGCCGGGACACGGATGGGACGCCGCTCCGGATCGCAGGAACGCATTCCGATATCACGGAGCGGAAGTCCGCGGAGAGAGAACTCCTGATCCGGGACATGGCGATGGAGTCGGCGCTCCGGGAGAGCGAAGAGCGCTACCGGACGCTTGCGGAGGCGGCGCCGGATATCATCTTTCTCGTCGGCACAAAGGGAGACGTCTTCTACGTAAACAGTGCCGGTAGTCGCCTGCTCGGTAGGAAACCGGAGGCACTGAAGGGGAAGAACCTCAGAGACCTCTTCCCGCCCGCTATCGCGGAGCGGTGGCTTGCGATGCTCCGGAAAGCGGCGGAGTCGGCCGGGGAGTTCTTTACCGAGGAGACCCTGCTGCCAGGAGACGATGGCGGTACCTGGCTTGAGACGCGCCTCATCCCGATGACGGGAAGAGACGGCACCGTCCGGAGCCTGCTCGGGATCAGCCGCGACGTCACCGACCGGAAGCGGGATGAAGGGCGGCTCCGGTTCCAGGCCCTGGTGCTCGACCAGGTGGAGGATGCCGTGACCGCGCTCGATACCGGGCAGAGGATCACCTACATGAACCGGGCCGCTGAAAGGCTCTTCGATGTTCCTTTAAGCGAGGCTGTCGGTCGGCCGGAATCGGAACTCTTCACCTACGAATGGCTGCATACAGATGATGAAGAGAGGGTGAAAAGAGTCCTCCAGTCATCTGGAACCTGGCGCGGCGTTCTCCTCCACCGGAAGAAGGACGGGGAAACCATGTTCATCGATGCGACCATCAGTGCCTTAACCGGCGAAGATGGGAGGAGCGCCGGGACGCTCTGCTCCCTTCGCGACGTTACTGCGCAGAAGCGGGCAGAACTCGAGCTCCGGATCAAGGATATGGCGATAGCGTCGTCACTCGACGCCATCACCCTCGCCGACCTCGATGGGAGGATCATCTACGTCAACCGCGCCTCTCTCGCCGTACACGGGTGGGAGCGGGAGGAGGAGGCCGTCGGGAAGCCCGCCTCGATGTTCTTGGCCGACCCGGAGAAGGCGAAATGGGTCGGGGAAGAGGTTCTCAGGAACGGATCCTGGTCCGGGGAGATGGAGGCCCGGCGACGTGACGGGACGACCTTCCCCATGCAACTTGCTCTCTCCGTCGTCACCGACGAGTCGGGCAGGCCGCTCTGCGTGATGGGCTCGGGAATCGATATCACCAAACGAAAGCAGGCCGAGCAGGAACTCCGGATCCGGGATATGGCGATGGCGTCCTCGCTCAGCGCGTTCACCATCGCGAGCCTCGACGGACGCCTGACCTACGTCAACCAGGCGTTTCTCTCCATGTGGGGCTGCACCTCCGCCACCGAGGTTCTCGGAAGATCGGTCATGGAGTTCTGGCAGGACAGAGAAGAGGCCGCGAATGCTCTCCAGACACTCCGTGATACCGGCAGGTACATAAACGAGCGGATCGGCAGGCGCCGGGACGGCACGGAGTTCTACGTCAGGTTCTCCGGGAACCTGGTCAGGAGCGATGTCGGGGTTCCCATCTGTCTGACGGCTTCACTTGCCGATATCACCGACCTGAAGCGGGCCGAGGCGGAGGTCCAGGCCCATAACCGAGAACTCTCGGCCTTAAACCAGATCATCGGCGTATCGATGTCTGCGACGGATATCAATGAGACATTGGAAGAGGTGCTCGCGGCGACCCTCGCTCTCCTCGACCTCCAGGGCGGTGGGATCTACCTGATCGAGCCGGAACGGCGGAGCGCACGACTTGTCTGCGTCCAGGATCTCCCGGAGGGTTTTTCCCCCGAGCCTTGCATCCCGGACATCACGGTCCCGCCGTACGCGGAAGTTCTGGTGGCGGGAGAGCCCCTCTTCTTCGACGACCACCCGCACCTCCGCTACCCGGGAGAGGAGAGCGAAACGCCGCACCCGTACGCCAGCATCCCGATTGTAGCGCACGAGAAGGTCATCGGGGCCCTGAACGTGATCTGTGGGGAGAGGAACCGGTTCACCGACGCCGACCGCTCCCTCCTCACGGCCATCGGGAGGGCGGTCGGCAGTTCCATCGAGCGCACACTGCTGATCCGGCAGCTCGAGACGGCCGAGCGGGAGGCAAACCTCTACCTCGATATCCTCAGCCACGACATCAGGAACGCGGAGAACATCTCAAGCCTCTACGCCGACATCCTCATCGATATGCTCGAGGGTGATGCGAAGGATTACGCGCAGAAGATCCGCAGCAGCATCCGAAAGAGCATCGGGATCTTACGGAACGTCTCGACGATCCGCCGGATCCACCATGAGTCAGCCACGCTCGCGCCGGTCGACCTCGACCGGGTGATCCGGGACGAACTCAGGATCTTCTCCGGGAGCCGGATCCACTACAGCGGCACAGACCTCGCGGTCATGGCCGACCCCCTCCTCCCCGAGGTCTTCACGAACCTCATCGGGAACGCCGTCAAGTTCGGGGGACCGGCGGTCGAGGTCGCCATCCGGGTGGAGGAGAGCGGCGGCGACGTCCGGGTCTCGATCGAGGACACCGGCCCGGGGATCCCCGACGGAATGAAAGAGACCATATTCACGCGGTTCGGGAAGAACAGGAACCGGAAGAGCGGCCAGGGCCTCGGGCTCTCCATCACCCGGATGCTTGTTGAGCGTTACGGGGGCCGGGTCCGGGTCGACGACCGGGTGCCGGGCCACCCGGAGTGCGGCGCGGCGTTCCGGTTAACGCTAAAGAAAGCCTGAAAAAAGGGGAACGTGCCCCTCACAGGAGCGACCAGACGAGGACCCCGGCGGACGCGGCCATGAGCGCCGCAAACGCGGCCGGGTTCCAGGCGAGGACCTTGCGCCCGTCGAGGACGCTGATCGGGAGCATGTTGAAGGTCGCGATCATCGCGTTGACCCGGAGCCCGACGAGGCCCACGATGCCGATGAGCCCGCCGCCGAAGAGCATGAGGGCCGCGAAGGGGATACAGAGGAGGAGGTTCGTGATCGGCCCCGCCGCCGATATTCGCCCGTTCTCGGCCCGTGTCGCGTTTCCATAGATGTAGGTCGCTCCCGGGGCCGCAAAGACGACCCCGACGAGCGCCGCCATCACCACGGCGACGAGGAGCATCTGGTTATCCTTCTGGAACTCCGCCCAGTAGCCGTAGCGCATGGCAGCGAACTTGTGCGCCAGTTCGTGGAGGACGAAGGCGACCCCTACCGTGAGAAGGGACATCACGAAGAAGAAGATGAGCCCGGCGACGTCAACCCCTCCCCGGATGTAGATCAGGGTGAAGGCGATTGAGATGGCAAGCCACGCGATCAGGAGATCCCGGCGCTCGCGTGGCGGTATTCGTTCCAGCATCCGGTACCAGGTTTGTCCCGGCATGATAATATCCTTCGCTTCCCCCCGGAAGACGGCGAAAACCCGCAAGGTTATTTCCCGGTCGCGGTCAACCATGGAGTATGTCCCTTGATGCCGTCAGGAACGAGATCCGCGAGATCGATGAGAGGATCATCGATCTGATTGCAGAACGGCAGAGGCTTGCAGCGCGGATCGCCCGCCTCAAGCAGGAGGAGGGCCTCCCCATCCGCGACGGACCGCAGCGGAAGGCAGTCCTCGACCGGGCCTTCACCTACGCCGTCGAGAGCCGGATCGACCCGGTCGCCGTCCGGAGCATCTTTGAGATCCTGATCGATATGAACGAAGAGCGGCAGCGGGGGTGCAGCGGGGATGGCAACCTGCCCTAAAAAAAAGATCAAAGGGTGATCATCGTCCCGACGCCCTCGTCGGTGAAGAGCTCGAGGAGCAGGTTGTGCTCCCGGTTGCCGTTCACGACGTGGGCGCTCACGACACCGTTCCTGACCGCCTTCATGCACCCTTCGAGTTTCGGGATCATCCCCCCGGCGATCGTCCCGTCTTCGATCATCGCCTCGGCCTCGGAGAGGGCGAGGCGGTGGTAGACCCGGGTCCGGTCGACGTTCATCACCCCGTCCACGTCTGTGAGGTTGATCAACTTGAATGCGTGGAGAGCGATCGCGATCTCGGCGGCCGCGGTATCGGCGTTGATGTTCAGGCTCCCGCCCTGTCGGTCGATCGCTATCGGGGCCACCACGGGGATGTAGCCCTGGGCAAGGAGGCAGTGGAGCACCTCGGGGTCGACCTCCTCGATCTCGCCGACCCGGCCGAGGTCCACCTCCTCCACGACCTCCCCCACCTTCACCCGCTGGGGCTCCATCTTCCGGGCGATGAGGAGGTTGCCGTCGTTGCCGGAGATCCCGACCGCCCGGGTGCCGCAGTTCGCGATGAGAGAGACGATCCCGTCGTTGATCTTGCCGACGAGGACCATCTGTGCGATCTCCAGGGTCTCGGGGTCGGTGATCCGAAGCCCGCCGACGAACTTCGGCTCCTTGCCCATCGCCCGCATCTTTGCGGTGATCTCGGGGCCACCGCCGTGCACCAGGACGACCTTCATCCCCACGTAGCGGAGGAGGACGGCATCCCGGATCACCGTCTCCAGGATGTTCTGGTCGACCATCGCGTGGCCGCCGAGTTTGATCACGATCGTCCTGCCGTAAAACTTCTGGATATAGGGGAGTGCCTCCATCAGCACGTCTTCGCGTTTCATGTCGTATACTTCCCGTTGATCTCTACGTACTTCTCGGTGAGGTCACATCCCCACGCCGTTGCCAACCCGTCGCCTGCAGCAAGGTCGAGGTCGAACGCGACGGTATCGCCGTGCATTGCAATCTTCGCCTTCGCAAGATCGGCGACGATCTCGCCGCGGATGACAAGCGGCACCCCCCCGACCCAGAGGGAGACCGCATAAGGGTCGAACTCCGCGCCGGCTCTCCCCGCCGCAGCGACAACCCGGCCCCAGTTTGGGTCCTCGCCGTAGATGGCGGTCTTGACGAGCGGGGACGCGACGATCGTCCGTGCAACGGCGGCGGCCTCGTCCTCGTCGGCGGCGCCGCGGACCGTGACCTCGAGGAGTTTCGTCGCCCCTTCGCCGTCGCGGGCGATCTGGACCGCAAGGCTGCGGCAGACCGTTTCGATGGCTCGCGCAAGTTCTTCGCGGTCCACCCGGCCTGCGGCGCCGGTCGCGGTGCAGAGGGCCACGTCGTTTGTGCTCGTATCCCCGTCGACCACGACCCGGTTGAAGGACCGCCGGGCCGCCTCGCGGAGGATATCCTGGAGGACCGGGGCCTCGACCTCCGCATCGGTGTAGATGAACGCAAGCATCGTTCCCATGTTCGGGGCGATCATCCCGCTGCCCTTGGTGATCCCGCCGACGGCAAACGATTCCGCCTCGACAAGGGCGTGTTTCGGGAAGGTGTCGGTCGTCATGATCGCCCGGGCCGCCGCGGCCTCGGCGTCGCCGCTCCGGGCGAGGAGCGGTGCTACCCGCTCGCACTGGTC
>JAGVUK010000006.1 GCA_019136335.1 Methanomicrobiales archaeon | reverse complement strand
GCGGTCGCGAGGACGAGGTCGACTGCCTGCGAAAGAGCGATCCGGTGGCCCACGGAGACGTAGACCGGTTTCGTCCTCTCTTTTGTCCGCACCGCCATCCCGATCGTCTCGCCGTGGTGGCGTATGGGGCTCGCCGACCCCCTGCCGGCCCCGGGTTCCGCCGCCGTGCCGACAAGGAGGCTCTTTGCGACCCCGACCGCGGGCCGGTCGAGGAGGACGCCCATATGGCTTGCGATCCCGAGCCCCCTCGGGTGGGCGATCCCCTGCCCGTCAAAGAATATGACGTCAGGTTCCGACCGCAGCCTCCGGAACGCCTCAAGGAGGGCGGGGCCTTCCCGGAAGGTCAGGAGGCCGGGGATATAGGGAAACGACGTCTTCGCGGAGGCAGAAACCCGTTCGACGACGGTGAGGTCGGGGTAGCGGAGGGCGACCGCAACCGCGTAGATCTCGTCGGAGCCCTTCGTGTAGGAGGCGTCGGCGCCGGCCAGGAGGGAAACCTCCCCCATATCGCCGGAGAGGCGGACCCTGGCCCGGAGCGCCTCCTGGAGGCGGGCGGCCTCGCCTGGCGTCAGGTTGAACAGGTGCGTCTCTCGGATCTCCATGGCTGCTCCCGCCGCACGGCGGCAGGTGAGGGTTCAAAGATTATTATATAACCATTATTATATACTTTGGATGTACAGCATACCGCGGGCAGAAACCTATGAGCAGGCAGAACCCGCTTCGATATGCTATTGCCTTCCTGATAGCGCTCCCCGGAGCGCTGATCGCGTACGCCGCCTTCACGACACCCGGCCTCTCGCTCTTCATAGGAGTCGCCGCTGTCGTCGTCCTCGCAGGGGTGCTCGCCGCCGCCGCGATGCAGATCGCCGACCAGTGGGAGAAAGCCGTCGTGCTCCGCCTGGGCCGGTTCTCGGGCCTCCGCGGCCCGGGCGTCTTTGCCATCGTTCCGCTCGTCGACACGGTGGCCTACTGGATCGATCTCCGGACGATCACGACGTCGTTTAGGGCGGAAAAAACCCTCACCCGGGATACGGTCCCCGTCGACGTCGAGGCGGTCCTCTTCTGGCGAGTAAGGAACCCGGAGAAAGCGGCGCTGGAGGTTGAGGACTACCGTTCCGCCATCAGCTGGGCGGCGCAGACGGCGCTCCGGGAGGTCATCGGGAAGTCCAACCTCGCGGATATGCTCGAGGGGCGGGAGAGGCTTGATGCGGAGCTCCAGCGGATCATCGACGTCCGAACCGAACAGTGGGGGATCCATGTCAGTTCCGTCGAGATCCGGGATATCCTGATCCCCCGCGAACTGCAGGACGCGATGTCCATGCAGGCCCAGGCGGAACGGGAGCGGCAGGCGCGGGTGATCCTCGGCGACTCCGAGCTGCAGGTCGCAAAGAAGTTCGAGGAGGCGGCGAAGACCTACCAGGACAACCCGACCGCCCTCCACCTCCGCGCGATGAATATGCTCTATGAAGGCCTCAAAGAGAAGGCGACGCTCGTCCTCGTCCCGGCATCGGTCCTCGACACGATGAACCTCGGGACCACCCTCGGCCTCTCGGCGCTCGCGAAGAGCACGATAGAGGGTAATGGGGGCGGCCGGGGAGCCACGGCCGGTGACGAAAAACCCCATCCGCCCGCGGCGCCGGAACCCGGGCCCTCCTGACGGCGTCGCCCGACCGTGGCCCGGCCCCATCACCGGGGGTGGCGAGGCATTTTTATACGTGAAGATCGGGTACGGCCCGGAGTGTCACCTCCGGGACGTGAACAGTATGGCGCGATGGGCGTGCAGTGTCTGTGATTACGAGTACAACGAGGAGGCGGGGGACCCCGCCGCCGGCATACCTCCGGGAACGCGATTTGAAGACCTCCCCGCCGGATGGCGATGCCCCGGCTGCAGGGTCGGGAAGGAAGCGTTTGTGCGGGTCGATGAAGAGGAAGAGGTGGAGAGGAATGAAGAAGACAACCTCTGAAGGGCCGGAAACGACCGTGGCCGACGTCCTGGTCGCGGAACTCGCGGCATGGGGGATCGACCTCTTCTTCGGCATCCCCGGCGCATCGTCGCTCCCCCTCGTGGACGCGGTCCGGAAGAACCAGAACGCCCGGTACATCGTCGTCCGGCACGAGCAGACCGCGGCGATGGCCGCGTCCGCCTACAACAAGTTCACAGGGAGGATAGCGGTCTGCCTGACCATCGCCGGGCCGGGAGCGACGAACCTCGCCACCGGGCTCTACGACGCAAAGGAGGACCGGGCAAGCGTGCTCTCGCTCAACGGGCAGGTGAAGACGCAGTACGCCGGTCCCGGCGGCATCCAGGAGATCGACCAGGACGCATTCTTCCGGCCCATCACGGTCTTCAACAACACCGTCGCCGACCCGGTGACGGCGGTCAAACTCCTCACCCGGGCGCTGCGCTACGCCGTCGTCGCCCGCGGCGTCGCCCAGCTCTCGCTCCCGAACGACATCCAGGCCGCACCGCTCGAGTCCGCCTACTGCGAGCGCGAGACCTGCCTTCCGTCGGTCAGCGCCGCGCCGACCGACGAGGCCGTCCGGGCGGCGGCAGAAGTGATCGATGCTGCCTCCCGCCCGGTCATCCTCGCCGGGTTCGGAGCCATGCATGCGGCCGGGGCGGTCCTCGACCTCGCAACGAAGATCCAGGCGCCGATCGTCACCACCTTCCGCGCAAAGGGTATCCTCCCCGACGACAACGAGTGGGTCGCCGGGGTGCATGGCGAGCTCGGGACGCCCCACGCCCTGACGCTTGTCCTGAAGTCTGACCTCGTGATCGCCTGCGGCGCGAGTTTCTCCGACCTCACCGGGATACCGCAGGGTAAGCGGGCCGTCCAGATCGACATCGACCCGCTCCAGCTCGGAAAACACCCGCTCGCGGCAGGAGTCTTTGGTGACTGTGCCATTGTTCTCCCCCGGATCGCCGGGCAGGTCCGGGCGCGGGAGGACCGGGGCGAGAGGCAGTGGCTCGCGGACAAGAAACGGGAGTGGTTCGACCGGCTCGACCGGGAGGCCGACCCGGAGGCCGTGCCGGTCCGCCCGCCCTACATCATGAAGGTCCTCTCCGACCGCCTGCCGGAGGATGCGGTCATCTCCCTCGACGTCGGGGACAACCAGTGGTGGTTCGGGCGGAACTTCCGGATGAAACGGCAGCGGTTCGCGATGTCCGGCTATCTCGGGACGATGGGGTTCGGGCTCCCGGGGGCGATTGCGGCAAAACTCGCCTACCCGGAAAAGACGGTGATCTGCATCACCGGGGACGGCGGCTTTGCGATGGTCATGGCCGACTTCGCCACGGCGGTCAAGTACGATCTTCCCATCGTCGTGGTGGTCCTCAACAACCACGAGCTTGCCATGATCCGGGAGGAGCAGCGGGAGGCGGGCTACCCGCCCTACGGGGTCGACCTCACGAACCCCGACTTCGCGGCGTTTGCCCGGGCCTCAGGAGGCGCCGGGATCCGCGTGACCCGGCCACAGGATCTCCCCCGCGCGGTCGAAGAGGCCCTGAAGATGAACAAACCCGTCGTCGTCGACGTCGAGACTGACCCGGAGCGGTTCCGGTAAAAAAAGAGCGGGACCGGCCTAATCGCCGGTGAGGTAGTCGTAGAGGAACGCCGCGAGGACCGCGCCGACGATTGGCCCGATGATGTAGATCGGGAAGAACTCCCAGAGGTTCTGTCCCGCGAGCAGCCAATCCCCGAGGTACGGCCCGAACGTACGCGCGGGATTCAGCGACGCGCCGGTCAGGTTCCCGGTCGTCGTGATGATCCCGGCGACCGCGAGACCGACCGCGAGGCCGGCAAAGCCCGGCGTGGCCCGTTCGTCGACGGCGGCGCCCATGATGACGAGCATGAGGAGGAACGTCCCGACGGCCTCGATGACGATCGCCTGCACGTAGCCGATACCGTGGAAGGGCGCCGTTGCCCCGAGGCCCCCGATCGCGACGGCGTCCGGGCCGACAGCCCAGGCAAAGAGGAGGCTTGCGGCCGCCGCACCGAGGAGCTGCGCAACGATGTACGGGCCCACGTCGCGGCCCGGGAACCGCCCGGTCGCAAAGAGGGCTATCGTCACCGCCGGGTTGATGTGGCAGCCCGATACCCTTCCGAGGGCGTAGATGGACCCGGCAATCGCGATGCCGAAGGCGAGCCCTATAGCGAGCCAGTCGCCAAGGCCCCCGAGTGCCCCGATCCCGATGTTGAACGGTGTCGCCGGGGTGGTCCCCGCGGCGAGCATCAGCGTGACGGCCGCGGCACCCGCCCCGAAGAAGACCAGGATGAACGTCCCGACGGCCTCGGCGACGAACCGTTTTCCAAGAGATATAGTCATGGTTTCACCTAATTTCCTCATCACCTTTTCAGAGTAAGGATTTTGTTAAAATGGTCCGGTGGAGTGCCTCACTTCCCGTACAGGGCAGCGTAGCACTCGGGGCAGAGGATCCGCGGCAGCGGCGCCTTCACGCGCCTGCTCGGCAACGGGTAACCGCCTTCCCAGACATCGACGTCCTTTCTGATGGCGTGTTCCATGCAGAGCCCCATACCGCAGACGATGCAGATCGCCACCGCCTCGCTCTCTCCCCCCTCAAGGGCGCAGTAGTAGCACTTCATGCCGGCTCCCCTCCCTTCAGACCGCCTCTTTCCACTGGCAGTACGGGTG
>JAGVUK010000026.1 GCA_019136335.1 Methanomicrobiales archaeon | reverse complement strand
GAACTGACCGACGCCGGCGGGAAGATCGGGGTCTTCTTCCCGTCGGTTTACCGGGTCAACTACCGCAACCACCGAAAGATCGCGGTCATCGACGGGACGGTGGGGTTCATCGGCGGGTTCAACATCGGGGACGACTACCTGGGGAAAGGCCCCCTGGGCCCGTGGCGCGACACAGCCTTCCGGGTCACCGGGAAGGCCGTCCAGCTCCTCCAGCTCCGGTTCTTCCTCGACTGGCACTATGTGACCGACGAGTACCCGGGGCTTCTCCCCCGCTACTTCCCCGACCCGGGGTCCTCCGGCACAACCCCGGTCCAGATCGTCTCCGGCGGCCCGGATACCCGGTGGAACGCCATCAAGGAGGGTTACATCAAACTGATCAACTCGGCCCGGGAATCGGTCTACATCCAGACGCCCTACTTCATACCGGACGAGAGCGTCACCGACGCCCTGCGGCTCGCGGCGCTCTCCGGCGTCGACGTCCGGATCATGATCCCCTGCAAGCCCGACCACCCGTTCGTCTACTGGGCGACGCTCTCGTTCGTCGGCGACCTCCTCGACGCCGGGGTGCGGGCCTACACCTACGATGCCGGGTTTCTCCACGCGAAGACGATCGTCGTCGACGGGAAGGCGGGTTCGGTCGGGAGCGCAAACTGGGACGTCCGGAGTTTCCGGCTGAACTTCGAGGCGAACGCCTTCTTCTACGACGCGGCGGTCGGGGCCGGTCTCGCGCGGGCGTTCGAGGAGGATCTCGCCGTCTCGACCGAGATCACGCCGGAACGCTACCGCGCGCGGTCCCGCCGGGTCCGGTTCAAGGAGTCGGTCTCCCGGCTCTTCTCGCCCCTTGGGTGAGCCGGCTCACCCGTTGAGGTGGGCCTGGACGAACCTCTTGATCCGGGGGAGGTTCTGCTCCCAGCGCGCCTGGAGGATGGGGACGGCGTAGGGGAGGTGGTGCGGGAGGACCGCGGTCCCCATCACGGCCTTCTCGACGAGCGGCCGCTCGCGGCCGATGACGACGGTTGTTCTCGCCCGGACGGCGTCGAGGAACTCTTCGGCGGTGTCGGCCCCGGCGCAGGTGACGACTCCGCCGAGTTCATGGAGGAGGTGGCCGTCGGTCCCGCCGGTCCGGCCGAGGCCGTGGGCGGCGGCGAGCCCGGCGGCCTTCTGGTTGTGGGACCGGGCCATCCCGCCGCAGATCACCTCGAGGGCGTCGAGGCGGGAGAAGACCTCTTCGCCGATACACCGGCCGGCGACGCACCGCTGGACCCCCCGGTTCAGGAAGGCGTAGCCGCAGGGGTGCGCCTCGGCGGCGATGCAGGCGTAATCTTCCCGGCGGTCGAGGATATCGGGGGTGTCGAGGCGTATCGCGGTGAACGGGCCGTTCCGCCGGTTCTTCTCGATGTGGTGCCGGTAGAAGTCCAGGAGGTCGGCGGTCGAGTAGAAGTAGAGGAGGATGTGCGGGCCGTCGTTGGCGCTGACCTCGATCCCGGGGATGAGGGGGACGCGGATCTTCTGCCGCCCGGCATCGACGACGCCGCCGACCTGGTTGTGGTCGGTGATCGCAAGCCCGATCCCCCGCCGGGCGGCGAGTTTGAGCGCGTCCCGCACGCGGGTGGCGGAGTCGGAGTAGCGGGTATGGAAGTGCAGGTCTGCCGGGAGGAGCCCGAGCCGCCGGATCGTCTCCGGCAGGGGTTTTTCGAATATAATGTCCTTATAATAGCGCATGGGATCGCTGGCCGTCTGATCAACGGTGGGTCGTCGGGGTAAAAAAAGGGTTCCTTGTCACCCCGTGCCCCCCCGACCTTGCTCCCGCAGTCGGTCAAGGGCTGCCGCCGGGTGGTTGCTCTCGCGGTCATTCTCCCCGGGGTTCTTCATGGACCATCTTTCTCGTGAGTTCCTCCTTTGAGAACTCCGAGAGGTAACGGTTCCCGGCGAGTGCCACGGCGACTGCCCCGACGAGGACGAAGATCATATCGAGCATGGTGTCGTCGAGGCCGTGCTGGAGGGTTGTCCCGAGGAAGGTGTCGAAGGTCCACTCGTAGATCTCCCAGAACCCCTCCATCGCCATCGCGAAGATGATGACGAACCCGACGATCATCCGCCGGGAGAGGTTGAGCCGGCTGAACCGGTCGAGGAGCAGGACGGCGACGAAGGCGAGCACCGAGACGGTTATTCCGGAGATGAGGTGGGCGACCTTGTCGTAGTAAGGGTAGTAGATCTCGTAGAACCCCCGGACTCCGCCGGCGATATGGAGGTAGAGGGAGAGGGCGACGAGGAGGTTGATCTCCCAGGGGAGCGTGATGTATCCTCTGCGGGTGACGGCGGCGGGGACCATCGTTAAGCCGAGCGCGATGATGCCGCCGAAGACCTGCGAGTATTCTCCAAGCGAGAATGCGATGAGGATGTTCCCTGCGATGAGGAACTGGAAGAGGTAGGCAAGGTAGAGCCCGGCGGGTCTCTTCATAGGGTTGTATTGGACGGCCGCCTGTAAACATTCTTTGCCGCCGGGGCCTGCTCTGCTGCATCACCGCCCCTCGACCCGGGTACCCATGCCCGCGAGTCCCGCCCCGCCCTGCGCGGGTGACTCTGACCTCCCCCTGCCTTCCCGCGTGGGCTCTCCGCCGTGCCGGGGCGGGCTCCTGTCCCTGAGCCTCCGCCTACGCGGAGGGCGGCGGCACTTCTGCTTTTGCTGCCCTCCCGGCCCCGAACGCGTCGCGGAGGTTCGCCTCCTCTGTCTCCGAGAGCGACGTCCTGATGACGTGGCCCCCATACTCCCTGATGGCGTCGACGACCTTGTCCGGCGTCATCTTCTTGATGAGCAGGAAGACCGCGGAGTTGCCCGGGCCGACGCTCTCCGCAACCTCTTTGATGAATTTGTCGTCGATGCCGTAGTCGGAGAAGCGCCCGGCGAGTGCGCCGGCGATCGCGCCGATGGCAAGCCCGAAGATCGGCGCAAAGAAGATCAGGCCGATCAGGAGCCCCCAGAAGGCGCCGGAGAGCGCCCCCAGACTGGTCAGGTCGGTGGACTGCTTGATCTCGGTCTTCCCGTCCCGGTGGTGGACGACGACCACCAGGTCCTCCAGTTCGATGACGTGCTCCTTTGTCAGGCTGACCAGCCGGTCCCTGACCCGGAACGCGGTATCCTCACCATCGTAGGCGATGGCAACCAGATCGCTCATACATACCCTCCTGAATAATATTCGGCACAAGATATATCACAGGGTATATAACGCCTGTGGTCGGTCCGGGAGCTATCCCGGCCTACTCCCGCCGGTCCCCTGCGTCCATCAGTTCCCCGATCCATCGGGTCTCCTCCCAGCTCTCGAGGAAGAGTTTCACGGCGATCGTCAGGGGTATGGCGAGGAAGACCCCGACCGCCCCGAGGATGAGGCCCCAGAAGACGACCGAGAAGAGGACGACGAACGGCGAGAGGTTGAGCCCTCTGCTCGCGATCTGGGGGAGGATCAGGTTCTCCGCGGCGGCGTCGATGAGGGTGATGGCGGCGATGACGGCCAGGGCCCCCGCCGGCCCGATCCCGACCAGGGCGAGGAGCGTCGGCGGGATTGCGGCCACGACGAGGCCGATGTAGGGGACGTAACTCAGGACGAAGGCGATGAACCCCCAGAGCACCGCGAACTCGACCCCGAGGAGGGCGAGGAAGAGCCCGGTCCCGACCCCGGTGATCAGGTTCACCTCGGTTCTGATCACGACGTACTCGATGAGGAGCCGGCCCGACTGTGTGAGGTGCCGGTAGGGCGGGCTCTCCGGCCCCAGGCGCCGCGCAAGCCCGGCCTTGAGCCGGGGCGCCTCGAGGAGGAGGAACCCGATCGCTATCGCGATGATGAAGGCGTTGAAGGTTATGCTCCCGACCTGCCGGGCGAGCTCCGCCGCCTGCTGGATCACGAACCCCTGGTCGACGTAGTCCCAGACCTGGATGCTGGCAGGATCGATGCCGTAGTTGGCGAGGATGGTCGCCTGCGCTTCGAGCGCCTTCTCGTAGCGCGGGAGGGAGAGGAGGAACCCGGTGAGGGCCGCACCGAGGAAGGCGATCGTCCCGGCGAGGACCGCGGCGAGCCCTGCGACCACCGTCCCGGCGGCGAGGACCCGCGGCACTCCCCGGCGGGTCAGCCACGCCATGACGGGCGCGGTGATCATGGCGAAGAAGACGGCGACGAGGAACGGGCCGAGGATCGGGGTGGCCGCCCGGATCCCCGCGAGAACGATGACGATCGCCGCCCCGACGATCGCGATACGGGCAGGGGGGGAGAGGCTCTCGGGGATCATATCCAATGGGAGGGTATGGGTGTTGGGGAAAGAAAGAGTTTTCCGGGCGGGGTCTCACGCTCCGGCCTCCCCCGTCCGGATCGCCTCCATGAGCGACTCCCCGATGACCGGGGTCGCGACGAATATGTTCCCGGGACCGACGGCCGCCGTCGCCCCGGTCTCGCCGAGGCCCGGATGAGCCCGAACCCGGGCTGGAAGTGCCCGACAAGGAACGTCAGGACAAAGGGGGTGGCCGGGACGTCGGCCTCCGGGACCGGGGCGAGGACCGAAGTCGAGGGAGACCACGAGGACGTTTGAGAGCATCATCTTGAGGAAAGCCCGGCGGGGAGGCTCTTCCTCCAGCGCGGTTCACCGGCGGGCATGCTCCGGGAGAGTGCGGGGCGCGGGATATAGGTTGCCCCCTGCCCGGGCGCTCCTTCGATGCGGTGCCGGGCAACTATCCGGGATCTCCGGATAGTTGATGAAGGGGCGGTTGAGCATCCCCGGGCGCTGTGGTCCGGCTCGTGGTCTAGCTGGTTGTGACGCCGCCTTGTTAGGGCGACGTTGTGCGAGCCGGACTGCTGGACCAGGAGCCCGGCCAGATAGGCCTGGAACGGATATCAGGCCTTGTATGAACTGTTTTGGCGCGCGAGCGTAATGGTCTAGCTGGTTATAGCGTCGCCGTGGTATGGCGGAGTCATACCACTAGACCATTGGGACAGGTGCCCTACTACGGAAAGTCGGCTAAATCGTGCAGTTCTGCAAAAAATTGTCAATTTGTGGTCTCTACACTCAGAGGTAAAGTATTACTTATGCTTGATGACCCTTATGCCCATATTTTGGGTGTAAGGATCAAACAAAAAGCATTATATTTCCTCCTGATAACATAGTTCTGCCAGAAAGGAGGAGGATATTCATGCGCACAGAGGCAAAAAATCCCTTATCCAATGAATTTAAAGTGGCAGCAGAGATCTATCACTGTCAGATTAATCATGAGGTGGTGTGGTACGGGAAACTGGTTGAGCGACTGGCAGGGGTGGTGAGTAAAAACACAATATCGAACGCTATTGAAACCCTGTTCGATTGGGGGATCATAAAGGCAGAATTTGGCGAGACAGAGACAGGAAGGGCCGGGCGCCTCCTGATGATAAGCAATGAGGCCAGACCCCTGATCAAGGAACTGTACGAGAAATACTGGAAACCTGTCGTTTATCAGTAAGAATGCTTACCCAGGCCCAATATCTTCCCATACGATCCAATTTACGTCGGGATCTCGGATATACAATCCGACACGCTAAAGATGGTCGGGATATACGCGGAACAATTTTTGAGGTTTATACCGCGGAACATCAAGAACTTCCCATCCCACGGAATGGATCACTCGATAAACATCATAAACCTGACAAATGCGTTTGTTGACGGTTGGAGCATCTCATTAAGTGAAGATGAAAGATACCTGCTCTATCTTGCTGCATGGCTCCATGATATCGGGTGCATTTGTGACAGAGAGCATCACAACGAGGTATCCTTCCAGATTTTAGCCCGAAATGAGAGCATCTGCAATTCGATAAATGCAGTCAACGGTAACGTCCTCCACGATCTGAAGTATGTCATCAACTCGCACTCATCCATATACCCTATCGATACGGTTCCAAAGATGAGAAGCAGGGTCCGCCTGAGGTTGATCTGCTCGATATTCAGGCTACTGGATGCCTGCGAGATAAGTTGTACAAAGTGCCCAAAAGAGGTATTCTCATTGATCAGGCCCACGCAGGATGGAGACCCGATCGCATACTCGTTCTGGGACGGCCATATGAGGATCAG
>JAGVUK010000185.1 GCA_019136335.1 Methanomicrobiales archaeon | reverse complement strand
TGTGGATCCGGGACGGAGCGTCGACCAGCACCCTGATATCGTCTGCAAACGCCGTGCAGGGGAAGACCTCCTCGATCGCGATCAACGGCTCGTCGCGGTGGATGATCCGGTACTTCCGGGAGAGCATCGATTCGCACCGGTGGACGTTGAACGTCCGGGCGAGGTCCGTCCCGGCCTGGACGACGCGCGCATCGGTGATCTCCCGGCGCGACTCTATCCGGTGGCGGCAGAGGATCCTCCCTATAGGGATATCCGCCCGCATGAGGTCCTGCCTGAACTCCGGGGCAAGCCGGCGCAACGGTGTGCGGGAGACCGCGTAGATGAGGACTTCGCCCGTAACACTGTCTTTTAACTCCACGATGCGGTGGTTGACCTCGTCGCCTGGCTCGATATCGAGTGCGGCCGCCGTCCCGGGGTCGGCGGCGACAATGTCCTGCACCCGGGTGGTGATGGTGACGGGGTGACCGGTCGCCATCTCAAGGAGGTTCGTCACCGACCCATCGGTCCCGATGAGGACCTTCTGCATCGGGGAGAGCCTTCCTATGCGTTGCTCGATCTCGTGGATCTTCTCGCTGATCCTGTCTGCTGTCAGGGGTTGCATACCAGAATACGTGTACTGGTCGCACAGACTACAAAAAGGTGGTGCAGGGGTCCGGCCCGCCGGTTCAGTTCGAGAAGAAGAGGGAGAGGAAGTCCGGAGCCTGCACGAGCCCGAACGATCCCCCAGCCGCATCGCGCTCGGAGAACGCTGCTACGTCGTCCCTCCCCTTCCCGAGTATCGCAAACGGCACCGGCTCCCGGGTGTGGGTCTTATGCCGTATCGGCGTCGGGTGGTCGGGGAGGACTGCAACGGTCGTCTCCGGCCGATCCAGGATGATCCCGATCGCCTCGTCGAGCCGCTCGATCGCCCGCACCTTCTCCTCCACGCTCCCCATATGCCCGGCCTCGTCGGGGGCCTCGACGTGCATGTAGACGAAGTCGAGGCGGTCGAGAGCGTCGACCGCGTACCGGGCTTTCGCCTCGTAGTCGGTGTCCAGGAACCCGGTGGCGCCCGGAACCCGGATCACCTCCATCCCGGCAAGGCGGGCGATACCGTTCAAGAGGTCGACTGCGGAGATCACGGCGCCGGATAGATCGTACTTCTCACGGAAGGGCGCAAGCGACGGTTTCCTCCCGCCGCTCCACGGCCAGACAACGGTAGCCGGAGTCTTTCCCTCCTGCAGGCGCCGCCGGTTGACCGGGTGGTCGGCAAAGACCTCCCGGGACCGCTCCATGCAGTCGAGGAGGATGCCGGCATCGTCTCCGCGCGGAAGGTACTCCCCGACGGCCCGGCTGACGATGTCGTGGGGCGGGGTGGTGGCGGCGCCGCGTGCCCCGGGAACCACCATCAGGTTCCGGTAACCGACCCCCGGGTAGACCCGGATGTCCCCGAGTGCGGCATCAAGGTCTCTGAGGAGTTCGGCACCCTCGGCGCTGGATATGTGTCCGGCGTTGAAGTCCTCCATCATCCCGTCCCGGACCGTGACCAGGTTGCACCGGTAGGCCATCTCTCCCTCCCGGAGGTTGACCCCCATACTGGCCGCTTCGAGCGGACCCCTGCCGGTATAGGAGGTGTGGGGGTCGTAGCCCAGGATGGAGAGGTTTGCGATATCGCTCCCCGGCTCGAACTCGTCCGGGACAGTCCGGAGCATCCCGCACCGCCCCTCACGGGCGATACGGTCCATATTCGGTATGTCTGCGTACTCGAGGGGCGTCCTGCCCCCCAGTTCGGCAAGCGGCTCATCGGCCATGCCGTCCCCGAGAATGAGGATGTATTTCATGTGAATCATGCGAATTTTCTGTGTAACCACGGGAATGCCGGATATTCGGACCCGGTTGCCGGGACAGGAGACAAACGCCCTGCTGCCGGCGTGACCGGGCGGCCTGCTGTACTGCCCTCGGACCTGTAACCTCTCACGGCCTCTGGGGGAAGTGCCCGGCTGAGGGCCGCGCACCCTCCTGCCCGAGCATGGCACGGACCGCCGTGCGGACGCTCTCTTCCGATGTGGTCCCGCACCGCCAGCCGAGGGCCTTGAGTTTTTCGACCGAGAGCTGCATCCTCGGCACATCGCCGACCCAGCCGCGTGCGCCGCCGGTGAACCGGTAGCGGACGCCGGAGAGACCCATCTCTTCCGCGACGATATCGGCGATCGCGACGACGTCGATCCAGTCTTCGGAGCCGATGTTGAAGATGTTCACCGGGTCGCGCGCGTGGTCGATCCCGAACTGCACGGCGCGGACGCACTCCCCGACCTCCAGGTAGGACTTTGTCTGCCTGCCGTCGCCGAGGATCTCGAGTTCCTCCGGGTTCTCGCGGAGTTTCCGGATGAAGTCGGATATAACGCCGTGGCCGCTCCGCTCGCCGATGATGTTTGCGAACCGATAGACCCACGCCCGCATACCGAATGAGTGGCAGTACGACGATATGAGCGCCTCACAGGCAAGTTTCGTCGCGCCGTAGACGGATATCGGCTCGAGCGGGGTATAGGTCTCCGGCGTCGGGATGACCGTGGCCTCGCCGTAGACGGTCGACGTCGAGGTGAAGACCAGTTCCGGCACGTTGTGCGCCCGCATTGCCTCGAGCACCCGGTAAGTGGCGAGGACGTTGTTCCTCACCTGGGAGTCCGGGGTTACGGCGCTCTGCCGGACATCAGGGTCCGCGGCGATGTGGTAGACCCGGTCTCCTCCCTCCAGGTGCTCCTGCCAGCCGTCGTCGAGCAGGTTCTGCCTGAGGAAGGTGACCCGACCGCCGGCCGCATGCTGCGCGAGGTTCTCTTCGGTGCCCGCGCTCTCGTCGTCGATGACCAGGACATCGTTTCCTGCCGCGACCAGGGCGTCAACGACGTGCGAACCGATAAAGCCGGCACCTCCGGTTACGATACAGAACATTGTAGAATAATAGCCCTCTCATGCTATAGGATTTACTTATGGAGGGGGCTCCGGGGCAGCCTCTTCATCGGGTACCCGGAGATTTTGCCCGTCAGGCGTCCTGAAGAGGGGGCGGTGACGCGGCGGCCCGGGGTAAAGTTTACCCCTGCGGGGAGTGCCGTCGGGCTCACGCATTTCCCGCACCGTCGATCTCCTGCCGGGGAGGTCGAACCTGATACGTGCCGGGCGCGTCCCCTCTCCACCGGGAGGGGGACGGCGGCCGCAAAGCCCCGCCCGTAAGGGCGAGGCAGGTTGCACCGGTATATTTTACAGGAACGTCACCAACATATGAAGAACCATAAGGAGTTGTCCGATTGAGAGAGGCACGCATCCGTAGCGGAACCGGCCGGTTTCCGGTCGCCGCTGCCGAACCGGCCGCCGGGTCCGGCGGCATCCCGTCGCCGGGATCTGTCGATACCTTACCCGGAGCCGGGCTATGAGCCGCCTGCGCCCGGAGATCCGGGAACACGCCGGGATTTACCTGCGCGGCCTGATGATGGGAGCCTGCGACATCATCCCCGGGGTCTCGGGGGGGACGATCGCCCTCATCACCGGGATCTACGAGCGGCTGGTCGGGGCTATCGGCAGCATCGACCCGGCCTCGGTAAAGCACCTCGCGAGGGGCGACTTTGCATCCTTCCGCGAAGACCTCGGGAACCTCGATATCCCATTCCTCATCGTCCTCCTTGCCGGGATCGGCACCGCCTTCCTCCTCATGTCAGGGGTGATCCTCCTCCTCCTCACCGATCACGCGGTAGCGACGTACTCATTCTTCCTTGGCCTCATCCTTGCCTCTGCGGCCCTCATATTCCTTGAGATCCGCTCCCCCGGCGCGGCAACCCTCGCCTACCTCGCCGCCGGGACCGGCGCCGGCTACCTCCTCGGGGGCCTCGGCCACTTCGACGTCGGCCACTCTCTGCCGGTTCTCTTCCTCACCGGGATGGTGGCGCTCTGCGCCATGATCCTCCCCGGGATATCGGGAGCCTACATGACCCTCGTCCTCAACCAGTATGAGTTCATGCTTGCGGCGCTCCGGGCCCTCTCCCTCCCCGAGATATTCGCTTACATCGCCGGCGGGGCCACCGGGCTCCTCCTCTTCACCAGGGGCCTCAAGTATCTCCTCAGGACCTATCCCGGAGCGATGCTCGCCCTGCTCACCGGGCTGATGCTCGGTTCGGCAAGGATGCTCTGGGAGAAGGGGTCCCTCGCCGGGGATATGGTGGCCGGAGGCTGGGTCTTCTTCCTTGCCGGTCTCGTCGTCGTCGGCGCAGTCGAGTACCTGAAGAGGCGCTATGCGGGCAGCGGGGCCTGATCCCCCCTTTCTCCCCCGCGGCGATCGGAAAACATACTTCCCCCAAAAGAAGCAAAGAAGTACAGTATCATGTTCATCGGCATCGATCACGGCACTACCGCGATGCGCTTCTCCACCGGGATGCAGGAGTTCAAGGTGTCCCGCGAAGAGGCCAGACACTTCTCGGTCTCCGACCTCTCCCGCCTCTGTCCCCTCGAGGAGATCGAGGGCATCGCCGTCTGCTACTCTATGGGCGACGGCATCTCTGCCATCACCAGTATCGAAAAGGTCAGCGACCGGGGCATCGTCTCCCGCGAGGGTGCCGGCAAGCACATCGGCGGCGGCACCCGGGTCTATGACCAGATCAGGGAGAGTGGGCTCCCCGCCGTCGTGATCCCCGGGCTGCACCGCGCATCACCGACCGATCCCCGGTTCAAGGCCTACTCTCACCAGGCGAGCCCGGAGGTTCAAGGCCTACTCTCACCAGGCGAGCCCGGAGAAGATCGGGATCCTGTACGAGGTCGTGCATGACCTCGGGGGCGACGTGGTGGTCTGTGACGCGAGCTCGAACACCGTCACGCTCCTCGTCACCGGCGGCCGGATCACCGGTGCGTTCGACGCCTGCATCTTTGCGCCCGGCACCCGGCACGGCGCTCTCGATGTGGATGCCATCCGCCGGATCGACCGGGGTGATTCCACGGCGAACGATGCCTTCCTCAATGCGGGCGTGGACCACACGATGCCCCCCGGCCTCAGGGTGGAGACGATGGCGATGTTTGCGGCGATGGAGTGCGCCGCGATGCTCCTCGTGAATCCCGGCGCCAGGGTCGCCC
>JAGVUK010000325.1 GCA_019136335.1 Methanomicrobiales archaeon | reverse complement strand
CTCGCTCCCGAACGCCCAGCCGTTTCTGCCGTTGTAACCCTCGATCCACCACCCGTCCAGGATGGAGAGGTTCAGCACCCCGTTGAGCGACGCCTTCATGCCGCTTGTGCCGCTCGCCTCCATCGGGGGCAGCGGGTTGTTCAGCCAGACGTCGACGCCGTGCACCAGGTACTGGGCCACCTTCTCGTTGTAGTCCTCGACGAAAGCGATCCGTCCCCCGAACTCAGGTTGCTGTGTGTAGCGATAGATCTGCTGGAGCACCCGTTTTCCTTCGTTGTCCGCCGGATGGGCCTTGCCGGCGAAGATGATCTGGACAGGATACCACCGGTTGTTCAGGATACGTTTCAACCGTTCCAGGTCCTCGAAGATGAGGTAAGCCCGCTTGTAGGTCGAGAACCGCCGGGCGAACCCGATCGTCAGGGCGGAGGGGTTGAGGAACGCTCCCCCGACCGCCGGATGCGGCGTCCCTCCTCCGCGGCGAACCGCCCACCTGGCCCTCTCCTGCTCCCGGATACGGTTGAAGAGTTTCGCCTTCAGCCAGGTGTGGAGATACCAGAGTTCGGCATCCGGTATCTCGTCGATGAGCTCCCATACCGCCGGCTCGTCATGCTCCGTGAGCCAGTTCGGGCAGGTCGACCCGATATGCCGGTCGTAGAGATCCCGCATCCGGTGGTTCAGCCAGGTCGGGACGTGGACGCCGTTTGTGACGTGGTCGATGGGCACAGTCGCTTCGGGTGTCCCGGGCCACAGGCATCTCCACATCTGCCGGGTGACGCTCCCGTGCGTCCGTGAGACGCCGTTGTGATGCTCCGACGCGCGCAGGGCAAACGCGGTCATGTTGAAACCCGAGTTCGGGAGCTGCGGGTGGACGCCGAGCTGCAGGAACTCTTTCCGGTCGATGCCGAGCGCCGGGTAGTAAGCCTTGAAGTAGCGATCGATGAGGTCGATGGGGAAGACATCGTGCCCCGCGGGGACGGGCGTATGCGAGGTGAAGACAGACGTCGCCCGGACCTGTTCGAGCGCCTCGTCGAATTCCATCCCCCGCTCGACCCGTTCCCGGACCCGTTCAAGCAGCGCAAACGCCGGATGCCCCTCGTTGAGGTGCACCGCCGCATACTCGATGCCGAGCGCATGGAGCACTTTTCTTCCGCCGATGCCGAGGACGATCTCCTGCCGGAGGCGCTGCTCCAGGTCTCCCGTGTAGAGCCGGGACGATATCCCCCGGTTCCCGGGTTCGTTGCAGGGGATATCCGTATCCAGGAGGTAGAGCGGTATCCTGCCGACCTCGACCTTCCAGACGGCGACGTAGATGGGCGGGTCGATGTGCGGGACCTGGACCACCAGGTCTTCGCCGGCCGAGTCCAGCACCCGGGTGAGGGGCGCCATATCGTGGTCGAGCGGCTCGGTGATGTCCTCCTGCCACCCGTCGGGGTTGATCTGCTGGTGCAGGTAGCCCTGCGAGTACATGAACCCGATGGCGACCATCGGAAGACCGAGGTCGCTCGCCTCTTTTAAGTGGTCGCCGGCAAGGAACCCGAGTCCGCCCGCGTAGATGGGGAGCGAGTGGTGGAGCCCATACTCCGCCGAGAAGTAGGCGACGGAGAGCGAACGGTGGCCGGGGTACTGTTCGGAGAACCAGGTCCCGGTGGCGTTCAGGTACTTCCTGAACCGACGCATGACGATATCGTAGCGGCGAAGGTAGGCAGGGTTCTCCGCTGCCCGTTTCAGGAACTCGATCGGTATCTCGCGGAGCATCCGGACGGGGTTGTGGATGCTCTCCTTCCACGCCTGCGGGTTCACCTGTTTGAAGAGCGCCCGGACCTCCGGGTTCCAGCTCCACCAGAGGTTGTACGCGAGGTCAACGAGTCCGGAGATCCGCTCCGGGACGTGAGCATACTGATTACGTAGGGAGTCCTCCATGAAATCTGCCCCTCTTGAATAGTATACTGTCCGCATTTATTATTATATATGCCTACGGATTTTTGTTTTCATTCGACAAAATGAGAAAAACCACGAAATACATTGGTTTTATCGGTGCGAGACACACGGGAAACAGATCCGGAGTACGGCATATCGTGGGCCGGGGGACAGCTGAAGCGGGATCGGGCATGCCCCCCCCGGGTGCCGGGGTCGCCCAAACGGTTTCGCCGGGACACCCGCCCGGGGCGCGCCTGCGCGGCGGCGCCGGGACGGGCCCCGGTGTGATGTGGGTAGTTGCGCCCCGGACGCCTGACTCCGACCGGCCGCTCGGCTCCCACCGGTTGCATATTCCCCTGTTCACGGATTTCTTCCCGCCCCTCCGGGAAGCCAACGGAAGAGGCACGCTCGGGCACCGTCCCCGCCCCCACCGGGAGCGATAGCCACCGCGGTCCACTGCCCGGGGACAGGGCCAGGGAAGCGCCGGGTCCGGGCTACCTCTGCACTCCCCTGCCCCCTCCGGGAACCCCTCCCCGGAGCCACCCCGGCACGGCTCATCCCCAGGTATCACCACGCACTGCCCTCGCCCCCGGGCGGGGGCGGGGGAGGAGCGCGCAGCGCGGGCTTGGGGGCCGGAGAGATGCACGAGTAGCCCCCTCCCCCCATGGCGACACCCTCCGGTCCACTGTCCGGGTAGCCCCGCGAGGAGCGCCGCGGCACGATAGCCACCACGGCCCGGTGTCGTGCCGACGAACCCGGGAAAATCCGGGTCCGGCGCCCACGCCATCGGGGCGAGGACGAAGATCGAAGAGTGTCCAACCATCAGGAGTCGATCTGCCTCTTTATCTCCTCCCGTAGATCCCGGTAACCTCAGAAAACTCCTGCATGGCCTGTTCGGTCGCCTGCTCCGGCAGGAGCCGCCACTCCCAGTTCCCTTCCGTCGTACCGGGCCGGTTCATCCGCGCCTCATCGCCGAGGCCGAGGATGTCCTGCATCGGGATGATCACGGTCTCGGCGGGGGAGATCATCGCCAGGCGGATGAGGATCCGGTGTATCTGGTCGGTGCCGACCGATCCCCCGATGTAGCGGAATATGAGGTCCTTCTGGTCGCTGGAGACCTCGTGCTCGAACCACCCCCTGACCGTGTTGTTGTCGTGCGTCCCCGTGTAGGCGACGCACCCGCTTGTGACGTTGTGGGGCGCGTGAGGGTTCTGTGCGACGTCGCCGGAGAAGCCGAAGGTCAGGATCTTCATCCCCGGGAACCCGAAGTGTGCCATCAGCTCATGGACGTCTGAGGTGATGTAGCCGAGGTCTTCAGCGATGATCGGGAGGCACGAGCGGCTCCGCGTAAGCAGGGTGAAGAGGTCCCGGCCGGGCGCATCGACCCAGTGCCCGTTCTGCGCGGTCGCATCCCCGGCCGGCACCTCCCAGAACTGCACAAATCCCCGGAAGTGGTCGAGGCGCACCCGGTCGACGAGAGCGAGAGTGCGGTCGATCCGGCTCTCCCACCACCGGAACTCCCGCTCCCGGTGCACATCCCAGTTGTAGACCGGGTTTCCCCAGAGTTGCCCGGTCGCGCTGAACATATCCGGGGGGACACCCGCGACGACCGTCGGTTTCTTCTGCTCGTCCAGTTTGAAGAGTTCCGGGTTCGCCCAGAGGTCGACGCTGTCGTAGGTGAGGTAGATCGGGAGGTCGCCGATGATCTGGATGTGGCGCTCGCGGCAATGGTTCTTGAGCACGCGCCACTGATGGTCGAAGACGTACTGGAGGAACTTCTCCCGGAGGATCGGGTCCGCAAGTTCGGTGCCGTGTTTCCGCAACGCCTCCTCGCGCCGGTCCCGGATCCCGGCCGGCCAGTCGCCCCAGACTTTCCCGCCGAACCGGTCCTTGAGGGCGACAAAGATGGCGTAATCGTTGAGCCACAAGGCGTTCTCGGCAGCAAAATCCTTGTAACGGAAATCCGCCCCGCGCTCTTTGAACCGCTCGAACGCACGGTCGAAGAGGCCGTTCTTGTAGTCCAGGACCGCCCGGTAGTCCACCCGGTTCCCGGGGAAGGCCGGGGGGTTGCTGATCTCCTCCGGGGCGAGGAGGCCGTCGGCGACCATCTGCTCGGGGCTGATGAGCCAGGTGCTCCCGGCAAACGCCGATGTGCTCTGGTAGGGCGAGTTGCCAAACGCCGGGCACGTCGGGTTGAGAGGAAGGATCTGCCAGTAGCGCTGTCCTGCCTGTGCAAGGAGGTCTACGAACCGGTGTGCCGCGGGCCCAAGGTCGCCGATGCCGTACGCCGACGGCAGGGACGTGATATGCAGGAGAACCCCGCTCCCCCGCCGGTTCATGCTTCACCCCTCCTCACGTCACCCTCACGCCGAGACATGTCGCCGCCCTCCTGAAGGCCTCCGCCCACCGTTCTGCATCCTCATCACCCCGGCCGGCACGCTGCTGCATCGCGGCATACTGCCCGCGCATCCCGATGCAGGCGTTCTGGCTCTCCCATAGAGTGAGCGCCAGTCCAAATACCTTTGCACACCGGACAATGCGGACGATCTCCTCAAGCGGCGCCGGATCCCCCGGCCGGGCCGCTGCCTTCCTGGCAGCGGCCGCGATCCGCCTGCTCGCCGCCTCCCCGAGTGCCGCAAGGTCGGGTCTGAGGTTCTCTCTCCGCATCTTTCCGGCGAACGCCGCGAAGCCATCCGGGTCGGGGCACCCGGCTTCGAGCATTGCGAGCAGCCGTCCGGTGCCGGCGTGCTCCCGGAGCCGGATCGCGGCCCGGGGCTCAGGGATCCCGAGGTCATCGAGCACGCCAAGCAGCGGGTCGGAGGCGGTGTAGACCCGGGCAAATGCCCCTGCCCCCCCGGTCCCCGTCACCTCCTCCCACGCTGCCCGGAGCGCCTCATCGCCGCCGGGCTCGCGTACGCCGATGACGATCCGGTCTATGCCCGCAAAGGATGCGAACGCGTCAAAGAACGCCTCCTCCCCCGTCACCCGGGACCGCACCCGGACGGTCCCGAGGAGGCTCTGCCGGCCGCCGGCGTCCGACCGGTACGGCCAGTCCCCGCGGACGACGTACATCCCCGACGCGGCCGCGAGAGGCTCGAGGCCGAAGAGAGCATAGAGCGCGACCCCCGCACCTACCCGGGCAAGGTCCGCCGCTACCGGCCTGACCCGGGCCTCGTAGACCGCAGCGCCGGTCGCGTATCCCGGGTCGTTTGACGGGGCGCGGGTGAGGATCTCGATGAACGCCGCCTCAAGGTCGATCCCGAGGACCCGCCGGGCAAGATCCATCGCACGGCCTGCATGCCGCATCACCTGGACGCTTCCCGGCTCCGCGATATCGTCGAAGAACCAGCCGCAGCTCGTCTGCATCAGCATCGCCTGCCGCTCCATCTCGAGGAGCGTGAGCACCCGCCGCCGCTCTTTTAGCGAAAGGTCGCGAAGCGCGTGCCGCGAGAAGAATTCCTCCACGGCCCCGTCCGACCACCGGTTGAGGACGAGCCCGACGGCGTCGTCCCGGGCCTCCCGTGGGTCTCTGACGAGGGCCGCGAGCTCCTCCGCGGACCGGGGAGCAAGGGCGTCGCGGACCATGGCGACCGCCTCCCGGAGCAGCCTGCGCCACGCCTGCGACCAGCCGGGGTGCGCCCC
>JAGVUK010000033.1 GCA_019136335.1 Methanomicrobiales archaeon | reverse complement strand
CGAAACAAAACGAAGGGGCTCCGCTCCCATCCCCCAGCTTGCGCAGGGGGTCTTCCCGCTCTGCCCCTTCAACCCCGCAGAGATAAACCTATCCCCGGTTGCCGTCCCGGCCTGCAGGGGCCGGGTGCCGTTCGATTCTGGTTCGTATACGCTTTCGGACGGCTCACCGCACCCCGCGGTGGACGAGAAAGGATGGGCGGACACTCATCGTTACGGCCCTGGATCTCGCCGGGCGATCTCGAAGGGGCTGCTGCCGCCGGGTTGCGGAACGCCCGGTGAGGCGTCCGCTCCTGCCTGCCGGGTCAGGGCCCCTCCGGGGTCTCCGCCTCAAGTTCGACCACCAGTTCCTCCCCCCGCCGGAGCGCCGCGATGAACTCCCGGGGAAGGGTGGCCGCGACGCGATCGGAGCGGATGCCCACGGTCCGGTCGGAGACGAAGCCGCTCTGCCGCCAGACGAGGTCGGCGGGGTGGTCCAGGGTGAACGCCGCGCTCCCTCTTGAGCGGACCTCGACGGTCTCGCCCCCCGCAGAGAGGCGGGTCGTGAGCACCGTCCGGTCGTCGCGGAGCGCCGCTTTCAGGCCGGGGTCGAGGTCGGCGGCACCTTTGTTGGCCCCGATGCCGATGATGCAGTCGCCCGATGGGGTCAATGTCTCGTCCCTCGTCACCTCAAACGTCGTCCGATGGGTTCCCTGGACCAGCGGGTGCCCCCGCGCCCGCACGATATCCCTTGCCTTCATGCTTAATTAGGTGAGGGCTTCTATTGCTAATGAATGATGAGTATCGTTTGCCCCGTCTGTAAAGAGGAGTGCGAACACCAGGTTCTCCGGGAAGCCGCCGAACTGGTGGTGCAGTGCAGTGTGTGCGGCCAGGTCCACCGGATACCAAAGCCCCCCGAACCCCGTATCTTCACCATCAGGGCGATCGTGAGCCGGGAGACGGAGTCGCAGGTCTGCAGCGTGGAGATGCTCGAAGGCGAGGTCGTGAGCCTCGGGGACCAGATCGCCGCGGAGTGCGGGGACGAGGTCTATGGGGTTGAGGTCACCGGCATCGAGGCCGGCGAGAAGCGAGTCCGCCGGGCAAAGGCCGGGGAGGTGACGACCCTCTGGACCCGGGGCATCGAGCAGGTCGTCGTGAAGGCATCCATCCACACCGGGCGCACGACCCTCCCCCTCTACCAGACCGCGGAGGGGGAGGAGGAGTTCGTCGTCGGGGAGGCCTACACCTTCGGCGGGCGGCGGATCCGGATATCGCACATCAAACTCCGCGACGGCCCGGTCATGCGCAAAGAGGGCTGGAAGACGGTGGCCCGGCGGGTGAAGCGGATCTACGGGTACCTCGAGGGGCGCTACCCAAGACCGTGAGTCCCACGGGCCCAAAAGGAGACCGGGGCGGGCCCGCCGGGCATTGCAGCGCATGCCGCCGCCGCTCTCACGGGCGGCCGGTAACCCCGGACGACACAGCAGGATGGAGATTCGCGCCCGCCGGGGCCTTACCCGGGCAGGTGCCGGCGGATCGCGGCCTCGAGGTCTTCGCGGTGGACGAGCCCCTCCATCCGCTCCCTGACCTCGTCGCCCTCGATGACGAGGGTTGTGGGGGTCACCCGGAGGCTATACTCTTTGATGTAGTGCGGGTTCTTCACGGCATCGATCTCCTCGATGGTGATCCCGAGGTCCTGCTCCACCTCATGAAGGATCGGGGTCTGCTCCTCGCACCCCATGCACCCCTCCTGGTAGAAACTTATCACCTTTACCGCCATATATGGCAGAAAGCGGGGAGACTATAAAAATCTGTGGGGTGTAGTTACCCCGTTATGCTGTTGAGGGTGACCTCGGCGCTGCCGTAGCGGTAGGTGATGACCAGCGAGTCGTCGGTCTTTTCCGTCACCTTCCCGAACCGGAGTGCCGGGGCCTCGCTGGTATCGTTGCCCATGGGGAGGTCCGGCGATTTCGTCAGCCCGAGCGCGACCACATCACCCACCTTTCTCTCCGTGAAGTTGAGCCCGATACCGTCGGCATCCTCCCGGCTCAGGTTCGCCTCGAGGTTATTCTCCCCGTAGGAGAAACCGATGACCTTCGTCTCCCCCGGGCGCATCCCGACGAGCCCTTCGGAGATGGCGTTGGTCTCAAAGCCGAGAAGGCCGACGTCCGCAAAGTCCGGCGGGTACTCGACCGGCAGGACGGCGACGTTCTCGCCCGAGACCCGGGCGCCGACGGGCATCGTCAGGCCTCTTGTCAGGAGGACGAGGTTCCCCTTCTGGTATTCGCTCGAGAAGAGGTTCTGGTCGGTCGTGATGATGGGGCGCCCGTCCTCGCCGCGGATGGTGTAGCCGATGGCCGCGGTGTTCCCCACTTTGGCCTTCTGGCTGCTCCCGAAGATCGGGGCGAGGTAGGTCCCCACCATGGCCACCGCAACCAGCAGGGCGACGCCCACGTAGGCCCATTTCAGCCACGCCTTATCGTCGCCCTTCGGGGTTTTCTGCTGTGTCTGTTTCATTAGTGTACAATCGCCTTTTGGTGAAATAAATTAGTACCGTCGTGGGCGGGGGAGGGTTCGGGTGCGTTGCCGTGGCTTCATCCATCCCCGGGGCGGAGTTTCACCGCACTCCCGCCCCCCTGTTCCATTCCCGGACCAGCCGGGCGTAGCACCCCTCGCAGACCTTCGCCTGCGCCTCCCCCGAGCGGTAGACCGCCTTTCTCTCCCCGCAGACGTCACACCGGCCGATCTCCACCTTCACCCGCTCAAACGTCCGGTGGTCCAGGGTGCCGGGGAGGGGGCGCTTTGCCTTTGAGAGGCAGTCGTGCATCCTCCAGGGGTTTTTGTAGTCCAAAGAGCCATCATGGTGCATCCGGGAGGCTCAAATGCGCCCGTATCTTCGGTGTGCCTTCTCGATGGACATAATATGGGTAATATAGACGAGATTGTTATCCGGGTCGATATTGTAAATAACCGTGAATGAACGTGCGACATGAAGGCGGTATGACTCCCGCTTTTTGTTTGTATGGAGTTTCTCTTTGTCGCCATCCGGGCCAGGGTAGGGATTATCCTGTAAAATTTTCAATTTTTCTTTGATGATCCGCTGATCTTTGGCTTCGAGCGAATGTAAGAAATCCAGCGCATGTTTGTCCACCATGAGGCGGAATGTCACAGGTCTAACTCCACGAACTCATTGCGCGCCATGATTTCCTCGATATCATCCGTGAGCCGCTGTTTTTTTACCCTTTCCACCAATCTCGCGAGCGTATCGTCGAGCGTCTCGTCCGGGCGCCTGAGGTCCAGAATCTCGTTATAGGTCTTTTTTGAGACGGGGATGTTCTCCGTAGCCGACATTAAAACCTGATCTGTGCTGATCACGGATATACTTTCTTTCACGGGCCAGGTGAACGAGGGACGCGACACCGCAGCCGGGAGGCTTCCCCCGGATGACAGACCCGATCCCGGTCAGGGGATCCCCGGCAAAGAGCGAGCGGGGGAAGAGTTCCCTTCATGCCGGTGCGGGCACCGCGTCGGCCGATGGCGCCGTCCTGGTGAAGGTGACGTTGGAGTCGCGGCTGGCCCTCAGGGCAGGAGCAGGAGAACGAAGGAGCTTCAGCCGTCACGCCCTCCGGCCAATCATATGACATTATCTCCGCTTATCGGACCCCCTTCCCCCTGTTCCACTCCCGGACCAGCCGGGCGTAGCACCCCTCGCAGACCTTCGCCTGCGCCTCCCCCGAGCGGTAGACCGCCTTTCTCTCCCCGCATATGTCACACCGGCCGATCTCCACCTTCACCCGCTCAAACGTCCGGTGGTCCAGGGTGCCGGGGAGGGGGCACACTTTTCCGGGCCGCTTCGCCTTTGAGAGGCAGTCGTAACAGAGATACCGGTTCTCGCCGCCCCGTTTCACGGAGGATGTCGGCCGGCGACCGCAGATGTGGCAGGGTTGGTTCTTCTCCACCGGGAGGGCGATGTAGTCCGCGGGGTTGATGGGCGGCGACGTTGGCAGCACATCGGCAGCATGTTGGCAGCAGGTGCTGCCATTGAGTGCAGCCGCCTCCGAGACCGGATCTGTATTTCCGCTACGATTCGTGGGATCCTCCGGATCATTGGCAGCAGTGTGGAAAACGCAGGCACCCCGGCCACCACCCGGAGTTTCATCGTCCGTGCTCTCCGTTCTCTTATTCTGCTGTACATGTACGTACATAGATCGATCTCTCTTGATATCCTGAGCACCTTTCCCGGAACCCTCCCCGTTTTGGCCGATCTCTTGTTGGCAGCACCTGCTGCCATTCTGCTGCAATCTGCTGCCATTGCTGCCAACGTCCGGGTCGTCGTCCAGCCAGACCGAGGCACCGTTGCTCCAGGCCCGGTAGGCCTCACCATCGAACGTGAAGTACTGCTCCCGGCGGCGGACCGTGACCCCGTACTCGCCGCCCTCCGTCACGGTGGCGTCGTAGAGGCTGATCGCGGGGCATTTCTCGAGGAGGCCCGAGTAGGTCGTCCCCCGGCTGACGTAGCCGTGGAGGAGCCGCCGGGTCTGGTAATAGGAGAGGCCGAGGGCGTTCTGGAGCTCCCGGACGGTGAAGACCGCGACCCCCATGCTCCCGACCGTCGCGAGCGCCGCGGCCTCGTTCTTCGTCAGTTTGGTCTCCTGGCCGCCGGCCGTCCCGTTGAGGGCGGAGTAGAGTTTTGCTGCCGCCGAAAAATCCTCCTCCCGGGCGATCACCGCCCCGTCGCCGTCGCGGTCCCGCTGGAGAAAGAAGAGCCGGGCCCGGCACTTGATCAGGTCAAAGAGCATCCCGGGGTTCCGGCGGTTCTGGGTTGTGGAGAACTGGATTCGCCGGGCAAACGGGATCCGGACGGGGAGGACCTCCTCTTTGACGACCTCCCAGATCGCCCGGCAGGTGAGGACGTCGTCTTCTCTATGGGACTGGCCGGCCGCCTCGGCCTCCTT